>CAMDBZ010000056.1 GCA_945889565.1 Thermoflexus hugenholtzii JAD2
CGCCGCCATGCTGCGTGAGCAGGCCGAGGCCGCGCTCTACGCAGCGAAGCGCCGCGGCCGCGACACCATTGTGTTCTTCGAGGACGCCGGTGCAGTCGTCGACATCGCGTTCACCGGCGCCAAGACCGCCGCCGTCCGCCGCGCCATCAGCGAGCGCCGCATGGACGCCGCCTTCCAGCCGATCTTCGACCTGAGCAGCGGCGAACTGCGTGCCTTCGAGGCCCTCGCCCGCACCCCGGCCGACCTCGGCCTCGGCGGCCCCCAGGAGGCGTTCGACATCGCCGATCGCATCGGTCACACGCACGAGCTGGACTCCGTCTGTCGGGCCGCCGCGTTCGCGGGCGCCCATGCGCTGCCACCCGGCGTACGGCTCTTCCTCAACATCGCCCCGTCGGCGCTGCTCCATCGCGACTTCTCGCCCGACGCGCTCGCCGCCGAGGCGCGCGCCGCGGGCCTCGACCCGTCGCGCATCGTCGTCGAAGTCACCGAGCGCGCTGGCGTGCCCGCCGCGACGCTCGCTTTGCACGGCGCACACCTGCGCGCGGCCGGCTTCGGCCTCGCCCTCGACGACGTCGGCGCGGGCAACGCCGGGCTCGAGACGCTGCGCCACATGACCGTCGACGTGATCAAGATCGACCGCATGGTGATCGCGAACGCCGGCACCGACCGCGCCAGCCGCGCCGTGCTCTACGCCATCGTCGCCTTCGCCGCCGAGTCCGGCGCCGAGGTCGTCGCCGAGGGCATCGAGACCGCCGCAGAGCTCGCGCTGATCCGTGCCGTCGCCCGCCCAAGCACCGTGGGCGGCCCGCCCCGCATCCACCTCGTGCAGGGCTACCTGTTCGGCCGCCCGCAGGCCGCCATGGCCGACGGCCCGGCCCAGCTCGCCGCCTGACCGCCGCTCACATCGCCGCGCCTCCATCCGGCCCGCCTCTGCCCAGCGTATTACCGGTAGACGCCTACAATGGCGGCCTCCACCTGTACGAAAGGACACACGGCTATGGTCATCGACGAGCAGCCCCGGCGGCTCGCCCACGCACTCGACCGGCGCACCGTGCTGCGCACCGGCGCGCTCGCGGCCGGCGGGCTCGCCGCCGCTGCGCTCATCGGCTGCGGCAGCGACGAGGAGGAAGCAGCGCCCGCGGGCGGCGCCACAAGCACCGGCACGGCGGCCGCGCAGTCCGGCACGCCGGCGGACGGCATCACCGTCGCGGGTAAGTTTATCCCCTTCAACTTCCCGGAACCCGCAGGCAAGACGCCGAAGGCCGGCGGCACCGCCACCTTCGCCGTCACGTGGGACGTCTCCACCATGGACCCCTCCAAGTCCGCCGCCGGCGGCACGGTGACCGTCCCTAACGTCGTCTACAACCGCCTGCTCGGCTTCAAGCGCGGCCCCAGCGCCGACCCCTTCAAGCTCGAGATCGTGCCGGAGCTCGCGAAGTCCTGGGAGCAGTCCCCGGACGGCCTCACCTACACGTTCAAGCTCGAACCCAACGTGAAGTGGCAGAACATCGCGCCGCTCAACGGCCGCGCGTTCTCCGCCGCCGACGTGAAGTTCGCTTACGAGCGCTACCAGAAGGAAGGCGTGCACCGCCCCTACTTCACCAACGTGAAGTCCATCGAGGCGCCCGACGCGACCACGGTGAAGCTCACGCTCAACAAGCCGCAGCCCGACCTGCTGATCCCGCTCGCCAGCCGCTACACCACCATCCACCCCAAGGAACTGGTCGACAGCGGCGAGATCGACAAGAAGGCGATCGGCACCGGCCCGATGATCCTCAAGGAAGCGGCCTCCGGCGTCGGCGCCACGTTCGACAAGAGCCCCGACTACTGGATGGGCAAGGTGCTCATCGACCAGCTCGTCTGCAAGGTGCAGACCGACGGCGCAGCGCAGCTCGCCGCCTTCCGCGCGAAGCAGATCGAGTTCGGCTACACCGTCGGCACGACGGTGATCGAGCTCGAGCAGCTGCTCAAGACGAACCCGGACATCCAGGCAAACACGGCGCAGCCGGTCACCAACACGTTCGCGATCTCGTTCAACCTCGACCTGCCCAAATGGCAGGACGTGCGCACCCGCCGCGCGGTCAGCATGATCATGGACCGCAAGGAGATCATCGACATCGCGCTGCGCACCTACGGTGTCTCGACGCCGACGATGCCGTGGATCTTCATCTTCGATAAGCCGCCGACCGCCGAGTCCGGCCAGCTCGGCAAATGGTGGAAGACCGATGTCGCCGAGGCGAAGAAGCTGCTCGAGGCCGCCGGCCAGAGCAACCTCGAGATGCCGATGATCTACTACAACTACGGCGACTCCTCCAACAAGACGCCGAACGAAGTGCTGGTCAACCAGTTCCAGAAGGCCGGCGTCAAGCTCGACGCGCGCTCCGTCGACTACACCGAGTTCAACTCGCAGTGGGTCGGCGCCAAGTTCCCGGACGTCGCCGACGGCTGGGCCGCCCAGGGCTTCGACACCGACAACTTCTTCTACCAGCACGTGCGCTCAGACTCGCCCGGCAACCGCTGGCGCATCAAGGACACCGAGCTCGACGCCTGGGCCGAGCAGCAGCGCAGCGAGATCGACCCGCAGAAGCGCAAGGAAATCCTGCGCAAAATGTGGGACAAGACGCTGGACCAGGCCTACCGCATCGAAAAGCCGGGAGCCATCGCCGCGACGGTCTACCAGCCGTGGCTGCGCGGCGTGCGCTGGGTCGGCGTGCTCGGCGCAAACTCGTACTACTACGACATCGGCGCGCAGCTCACGAACATGTGGCTCGACAAGTAGCCGTACTCCCGTCTGCGCGCAGCCAGCGCGCCCCGACGCCACCGCGAGCGGCCCGGCCCAACCGGGCCGCTCGCGCTATCCCACTCCCCACACTCCGCCATGCGCGTGCGTTATGCTCCCGCCCAGGCGCACCGCGCGCGCGTTGCGCCGCGACCCCGCGCGAACGGAGGGCACGCATGGCCGACCCCACGCACGTCATTGAGGACGAATCGATCCGCATCGAGGAGTACGGCAACGTCGCCGTCATCAAGATCAACCGCCCCGAACGCCTCAACGCCTGGGGCCGCGAGATGGACGTGAGCATCGAGCGCTACATGCGCGAGCTCAGCGCCGGCGAGTACCGCATCCGCGCCGTCGTGATCACCGGCGAAGGCCGCGCCTTCTGCGCCGGCGGCAACGTGAAGAACTTCCCCGGCGCCAACATCGAGCAGCAGCGCCCGCCGTGGCGCCCCGCCCACCCCGACATCTACGCGACGACGTGGATGCGCAAGTCGGACGTGCCCGTGATCGCCGCGATCAACGGCTACTGCATGGGCATGGGCATCGGCGTCGCGCTCGGCTCGGACATCCGCATCGCCGCCGACGACGCCGTGTTCCAGGTCGCGCAGATCAAGCGCGGCATCACCGCGGACTACGGCGTGCCGTACTTCCTCCCGCGCGCCGTCGGCATGCAGCGCGCGCTCGAGCTCATGTTCACCGCGCGCCGCTTCACCGCGCAGGAGGCGCTCGACTTCGGCATGGTGCTCGAGGTCGTGCCCGCCGCCTCGCTGCTCGACCGCGCGCTCGCGCTCGCGCAGGAGATCGCCGCCGGCCCACCACTCGGCATCGCCGGCACGAAGCAGCTCGCGTACTCCGTCGAGCACGACCAGCTCGAACGCGTGCAGCTGCTCACGAACCAGATGGTCAACCAGCTCTTCGTCACCGAAGACGGCGTCGAGGGCGTCAAGGCGTTCATGGAGCGCCGCGAGCCAGCCTTCCGCGGCCGGTAGGCGCGGCCGCTAGCCGCACCCGCGCTCCACGCAGCGCAGTGACACGCGCGTCGCTGCGCTGCGTGCGCGGTCCCGCTCGCCCGGCGCTACCGCGCGCCCGCCTGCTGCAACGCCGCGAGCACGGCCGCACCGTGATCGGCAGCGCGCGCACGCTTCCACACGCGCAGCAGCCGCCCGTCCCGCCCGATCACGAACGTCGCGCGCGTCATGCCGATGGACGTGCGCCCGTACAGCGTCTTCTCGCCCCACGCACCGTAGCGCGTCGCCACCGCCGCGCCCTCGTCGACGAGCAGCGGGAACGGCAGCGCGTGCGCCGCGCGGAAGCGCTGGTGCGACGCCGCGTCGTCCGTCGACACGCCAAGCACCACGGCGCCCGCCGCCACGATCGCCGTGTGCGCATCGCGCAGCGAGCACGCTTGCGTCGTGCAGCCGGGCGTCGCGTCCTTCGGATAGAAGTACAGCACCACCGTGCGCCCCGCGTAGTCCGCCAGCCGGTGCAGCGCGCCGCCCTGGTCGCGCAGCGCAAAGTCCGGCGCGCGCTCCCCCGCGGCGAGCGTGACCGCCACTACCGCGCCCCGCGCACGCGCCAGGTGAGCAGCCCCACCGGCACGCGCTGCGCGGCGAGCGCGACGCGCCCGTCCGGCTGCGCTTCGAGCTCGCCTGCGATAATCCGCTGCACGCGCCGCAGCGCCGCGGGCGTCTGCTCCACCAGCGCCGTCGCCGCCACGTCGCGCGCCGCCTCGCGCGCGTCCGCGTACACACGCCCGAACCGCCGCTCGCCCATCGCCAGCTCGGGCTGCATGCCCAGCTCGTGCAGCACGGGGATCAGGTCCGCGAGCCCCGGCTGACGCACCCGCGCTGCGCCGTGAAACGCGAGCACCACCCGCTCCACCGCGCGCCCCATGTCGAGCGCCGACCCGTGCACGATGCACACCCAGCGCTCCGCTGCCGCGACGGCGCGCCCCAGGAACTGCTCGATCTCCAGCACCGGGCCCAGCACGTTCGCCATCAGCACCGCCGTCGCCGGCGTCACCCGCGGGCCCGGCCACGTGCGCTCCACAAGTGTGTAGTTCGCCAGCCCCGCCCGCGCGAACGCCGCGCGCGCCTCGCCCGCCATCGCCGCCGAGGGCTCCACCAGCGTCACATGCCCCGTCACCCGCGCCAGCGGCACCGCGTAGCGCCCGGCCCCGGCGCCGATGTCCAGCACAGTGTCCGTGCGCTCCAGCCGGTCCACGACCTGCGGCAGTCCCCACCCCGGCGCCTGCCGCAGGTCGCCGATGCTGCGCGAGAAACTGGGAGCGCGCCCCGCCCACCAGTCGTCCGGCGGACCGCCCAGCTGCGCAAGCTGCGCGTCCATTTGCTCGCGCCTGGCCAGCACCAGCGCGCGCCAGCGGTCAACCGCCGTGTCCGCCACTAGTCCTGCTCTGGGAACGCCACCAGCGACGTCGTCGACTGGATGCCCTCGAGCGTGCGGATGCGGTCGGAGAGGATCGGCGGGATGTCGGTCAGCGAGTCGGTGACCAGCTCGACCACGATGTCGTAGGGCCCCATCACCTCGTGCACTGAGCGCACATTCGGGATGGCAGCGAGCGCCTCGACCACGCGCCGGGTCGCCCCGGGATTTGTGACGATTAGCACATACGCCTTCACCATTTTGATAGCCAATCAGGGTGTGCGCTGCTGTGCCGGTTCGGCCCGGGTGTTATGATACCGCCGCTCCATCACGTGCGGCGATATTGAACGTAGTAGCGCGCGCACCATACTCGGAGTAGGCGGCTTGGGGGCGGGAGACGCTCCCCGGCGCGCGATCAGCCGGTCCTTGCGCGGGAGCGCACACAGCCGCAGGTCCGATCGCGTCGCGGCCGTCAGGGCCGCGGCACCGCGTTCGGAGGCTGCACGCCGCCGAGCCACGTACGCCCTGTCCGGACGTGGAGCTGCAGTACAAAGGCCAGGCCGATGGGTAGCGATCTCGTCGTTCGATTCGCCGGCGAGGGTGGGCAGGGACAGGTCACCGCAGCCGAAGGTCTCGCACAGGCCGCCGCACAGGTCGGCTATCACGTGCAGACGTTCGCGACGTACCCCTCGCAGATCGAGGGTGGCCCCACCTGGGCCCAGACGCGCGTCTCCACCAACACGATCCTCACTCAAGGCGACCAGCTCGACGTGCTCGTCGCGCTCAACCGCTCGGCGTACGAGACGCACATCGGTGAGCTCCGCGAAGGCGGCGTGCTCATCTACAACTCGAAGGACTTCGACGAGCAGCTCGGCGGGCTGTCGATCGGCCTCGACGTCGATAGCCTCGCCCGCGCCACGGGCAACCCGCGCGCCGCCAACATCATCATGATCGGCGCCGTCGCCCAGCTCGCCTCCATGCCGGCGGACTACTTCCGCCAGTTCATCGAGGCGCGCTTCCGCCGCGGCCGCGCGAACGACGACGAGATCATCAACGGCAACATCAAGGCGCTCGACGTCGGCTTCGATGCCGCCGCCGCCAGCGGCTACCGGGTGAACCCGCTGGACCCGCCGCCCGCCATCGACCGCCAGCGCGTGCTCGTCAAGGGCAACGACTTCCTCTCGCTCGGCGCGATCGCCGCGGGCCTCGACATCTTCATCGGCTACCCGATCTCGCCCGCCACGACCATCCTCACCTTCATGGAAGGCAACCTGAACGGCGAAGGCAAGTTCGTCGGACAGGCGACCTCCGAGATCGAGTCGATCGGCGCCATCGTCGGCGCCGGCTACTCCGGCCGCAAAGCGATGACCTCCACCGCCGGCCCCGGGCTCAGTCTCATGGGCGAAGGCCTCGGCCTCGCGTGGATGGCCGAGATCCCGCTCGTGGTATGCGACGTGCAGCGCGGCGGCCCCGCCACCGGCCTGCCCACCAAGACCGAGCAGTCCGACCTGCTCACCGCGCTCAACCCCGGCCACGGCGACATGCGCATCCCCGTGATCGCCCCCGGCTCGGTCGAGGAATGCTGGCAGGCAGGCATCGACGCCATCAACTGGGCCGAGCGCTACCAGGGCCCGGTGATCCTGCTCACGGAGATGGGCGTGGCCGAACGCAACGAGGACGTGCCGCGGCCCGACCCAAGCCTCGTCGTCGCCGAGACGCGCGTCGTCTCGGACGGCTCGATGGGCAACAAGCGCTACTCCGGCAACGGCCTCGCGCCGTTCCCCGTGCCCGGTGGCCCCGGCGCCTACGTCGCCAACGCGAGCGAGCACGACGAGGAAGGTGACACCACCCACCTGCCACAAGTGCACGTCACCCAGACCGAACGCCGCTTCGCCAAGCTCAAGCTGCTCGAGAACGGCAGCTACGAAGCCGAGCACACCGAGAGCCCGATCGCGATCATGCCGTGGGGCGGCTCCAAGGGCGCCGCTCGCGCTGCGTACCAGATACTGCGCGCAACCGGCACGGAGCTCGGCTGGCTCTATACCATGTACCTGAACCCGCTGCCCGCCGCGCTGCTGGAAGAGCTGCGCCGCAAAGAGCTGGTGATCGTCCCGGAGCTGAACTACCTCGGGCAGTTCTCCGGCGTCCTCCGCGGGCTCGGCGTGAACGCGCACTCGATCACGCAATACACCGGGCTCCCCTTTAAAGAACAGTTCCTCGTAGAGCGCGTCCGCGAAGAGATCGCGGCCCGCAGCGGAAGGCTGGCGCGAGTATGAGCAAGCGCAATCCCGAGTACGACTTCAAATGGTGTCCCGGGTGCGGTGACTTCGGTGTCGTCCGCGCCGTCGAGATGGCCATCGGCAGGCGCGCCGCCGAGCGCGGGGAGTCGATCGAGAAAACGGTCATCGTCGCAGGCATCGGCTGCTCCGGGAACCTCGTGCATCTGCAGGAGGGCCCCCAACCGTTCGGCATCCACGGCATCCACGGCCGCACCCTGCCGATCGCGTACGGCATCAAGGCCGGGCGCCCCGACCTCAACGTGCTGATCGCCGCCGGCGACGGCGACTTCCTGAGCATCGGCATGGAGCACATCGGCCCCCAGGCGAAGCGCAACCTGGACGTCACCGCCGTGGTCATGGACAACGGCATCTACGGCCTGACCAAGGGCCAGGCCTCGCCGACCACGATGCTCGGCGTGGTCACGCCGACCACCCCGTACGGCAAGCTCGAGGACGCGATCAACCCGCTCGAGCTGTACCTCACGCTCGGCGTCTCGTTCGTCGCCTCCGGCATCTCGACCAAGCCGCGCGAACTCGCCGGCCTGATCCAGCAGGGCATGGACCACCCCGGCTTCGCCATCGTGCACGTGCAGTCGCCTTGCACGACGTACAACGACACGTACGAGGCACTCAAGGGCAACCCCGAGAAGGGCATCGAGCCCGGCGCGTTCGACATCCCCGCCGACCACGACCCGGCCGACCGCAGCGCAGCGATCGCGCTCGCGGGCAACAAGGCGATCCCGATCGGTCTGCTCTACCAGCGCGCCGACAGCACGCCGATGCAGCAGCGCCTGACCGAGGCGCGCGCCCGCACGAAGGTGCGCACGCGCAGCGTCGACGACCTGCTGACGGGCTTGCACATCTAGCGCGCCGCCACGACGCCACGACCGCGGGGGCAGCCGAAAGGCTGCCCTCGCTGCATCTACGCAGTAACGGGTCGCAGTGAAAGAGTCGCATCGTGACCGTCGACCCCGCCCCCGACGCCGGCGCGGACGGTGCGCAGCGCTACGTCAGCGTCGAGGGCGTGCGCCTGCGCTTCGCCGCGGCGCACATGGCCACGCTCGGCGACTCGCTCGAGCCGCTGCACGGGCACAACTACGAGCTGCGCTGCCGCGTCGACGGCCCGCTCACCGCCGACCGCTGGGTGATCGACTTCGCCGCGCTGAAACGCCTGGCGCGCGAGGCGTGCGAGCAACTGGACCACCGCTTCCTGCTGCAAACACGCTCGCCGCTGCTCGACATCGAGCTGCGCGAGGGCCGCTGGCGCCTGCGCTTCGGCGACCGCGGCTACGTCTTCCCGGAGGCCGACGTAGTGGCGCTGCCGATCGAGAACTCGACGGCGGAGTTGCTGGCGCAGTGGCTTTGGGAGCGCATCGCCGCAGGCCTCGCCGCGGGCGGCCACCGCTCGCTCGTACGCCTCGCCGTCGAGGTCGAAGAGATGCCCGGGCAAGCCGGCGGCTACGTCCGCGCCCTGCCCGCCTGAGGGCAGGCTCGCCTGCACCGCCCTTCCTCCCCCAGTGTCCCGGAGCGGCCGGTGATGAGGGCCTCCGTTTGACAC
>CAMDBZ010000057.1 GCA_945889565.1 Thermoflexus hugenholtzii JAD2
CGATCACGAGCGAGCGCTGCATCTTGCTCCAGCCGTGGTGGACGGTGGAGTGGTCGCGGCCGCCGAGCGCGGCGCCGATCTCGACGAGCGAGCGCTGCGCGAGCTCGCGCATGAGGTACATGGCGAGCTGGCGTGGATAGGCCACGCGCTTCTCGCGGCTCTGCGAGAGCAGGCCGACGCGGTCGATGCCAAAGTAGCGGCAGACGACCTCGATGATCAGGTCGGGGGTGGGGGGGAGGCGCGGCTCGTCCGGTTGGAGCGAGGCGAGCGCGGATTGCACGAGCTCGGTGTTGAGCGGGTCGGCGGTCAGTCGCTGGTAGGCCAGCACGCGGGTGAGCGAGCCTTCGAGTTCGCGAATGCTCTTGGTGCAGCGTTCGGCGATGGCGTGGAGGACCTCATCCGGGACGCGGGCGCGCTGCTCTTCTGCCTTGGCGCGGAGGATAGCGACGCGGGTTTCGATGTCGGGCGGCTGGATGTCGGCGATCATGCCCCACTCGAAGCGGGTGCGCAGGCGTTCTTCGAGCTGGGTGATGAGTGCGGGGCTCTTGTCCGAGGTGATGACGATCTGGTGGCCGTCCTCGTGGAGCTCGTTGAAGGTGTGGAAGAATTCCTGCTGCGTTTGCTCCTTACCGGCGATGAACTGGATGTCATCGATCAGCACTACGTCGGCGGAGCGGTAGCGGCGGCGGAACTCCTCTTGCTTGCGCTGCTGGATGGCGGTGATGAGCTGGTTGGTGAACTGCTCGGCGGAGAGGTACACGACGCTGAGGCCCGCGTCGCTGCTGACGTGGCCGATCGCCTGCAGCAGGTGCGTCTTGCCGAGGCCGACGCCGCTGTAGAGGAAGAGCGGGTTGTACAGGTGGCCCGGGGCGCCGGCGACGCCCTCCGAGGCGGCGAAGGCGAGGCGGTTGCTGGGGCCGACGATGAAGTGGTCAAAGGTGTAGCGCTCGCGCAGGCGCGGGCGCGGGTGTGCGTCGTGTTCGGCCTCGAGGCCGCGCAGGGCGGGGCCGCTCTCACCGGTGGAGCGTAGCGGCTCGAAGCGGACATCGAGCGGCTCCTGGGCGAGCTCGGTGAGGGTGCGCACGATCAGCGGACGGAGGCGCTTCTGGAGCCACTCCGTGATGAACTCGGAACGGGTGCCGACGACGAGCAGGTGCTCCGAGCGGCGGAGGCCTTCGGTGCCGGCAAGCCAGGTTTCGTAGTTCTGTGGCGAGACGAGCTGGGAGAGGTGGCGGAGCGCCTGCTGCCAAAGCTCGGGCGCATCATCGGTGCCCGAGCCCAGGGTCGTGTGACTGCTTGGCAAACGGGTGCCCCTCCAGCGGGGATGCGTCCGGGGACGACGAACACGATCACGCGCTGCCGCCGAAGTGAGACTTCAACAGCGTTGCGCAATCAGTTGGTAGGTGGCCCGACCGAGACGCTTGACGCTTGACGCGGACGCCGAAGAGAGGCGTCCAGTGGGTGGAATGCTTCCTTGCTCCCCGTCCGTCGGGCTGCCGCTGCCCCCGCTGCTGCCAGCCGACGAACGACCGGGCAGAAACATAGCAGTGGGGGTTTGGGCGAAGCAAGGAGCTTATGTGGAGTCTGTTGCGATGTTCCTCCACTTGTAACGTTCGGCGGGCCGATTACGCCGTCGCGCTATACTCAGCGCGCTTACGACGCCGTTTGGCGGGGCGAAACTGTACGCCGAGGTACACGGGAGCGGTACGAGACGCATGGCTACACGCGCGTTGTTACTCGCGATCGACATCGGGAACACGAGCATTGCCGCCGGCGTGTACGACGGCGATGCGCTCGTCGCGACGCTGCGCATTGCGACTGACCAGGAGAACCTGCCGGACGAGTACGCGATGTTGCTGTTGTCGCTGCTGCGCTCGCGGGAGATCGATCCGCTGGCGATTACGGCGGTCGCGCTGTCATCGACGGTGCCGACGCTTGTGCCGACGTTCGTCGAGGTAGCGCGCGTGTACTTTCACGTCGAGCCGCTCGTCGTGGGGACGGGTGTGCGCACGGGCGTACGCGTGCGCGTCGACAATCCGCGTGAGGTGGGCGCGGACCGCATCCTGCACGCGGTCGCCGCGCTCGCGAAGTACCCGCCGCCGATCATTGTGGTGGACATCGGCACGGCGCTCGTGTTCGACATCGTGTCACGCGAGGGGGACTACCTGGGTGGCGCGATCGCGCCGGGCATTGGCATTGCGTCGCAGGCGTTGTTCGCGCGCGCGGCGATGTTGCGGCGCGTGAGCATTGAGCGTCCGGACGGGGTGATCGGTCACAACACGGTGCACGCGATGCAGTCCGGCATCTTCTACGGGTACGTGGAGATGGTGCAGGGCATGGTGCGGCGCTTCAAGGCTGAGATCGGTGAGGATGCGACGGTGATCGCGACGGGTGGCTACGCGTCGATCCTGGCGTCGGAGGTCGATTGCTTCGACGCGGTGGAGGAGCAGCTGAACCTCGAGGGGCTGCGGCGGGTGTGGGAGGCGAATCGATGAGCGGGCCGCTGGACGGTCGGACGGTGGTGCTGGGCGTCAGCGGGTCGATCGCTTCGTACAAGGCGGCGGAGATCGCGAGCCGGCTCGTGCAGGCGGGCGCGCGAGTGGAAGTGGCGCTGACGCGGGCGGCGACGGAGTTCATCACGCCGCTCACGTTCCGCGCGCTGACTGGGCGCGCGCCGTACGTCGACATGTTTCGCGACGGTGCGGAGGGCGAGGCGCACGTGGAGCTGGCGCGGCGTGCGGATCTGCTGCTGATCGCGCCGGCGAGCGCATCGACGCTGGCGCGGCTCGCGCACGGGCTCGCGGACGACGCGGTGTCGCTGACGGCGCTGGCGACGCAGGCGCCGGTGCTGGTGGCGCCGGCGATGGACAGCCAGATGTGGGCGCACGCGGCGACGCAGGCGAATCGCGCGTTGCTTGCGGAGCGTGGCGTGCAGTTCCTGGGGCCGGCGAGCGGGCGGCTCGCTTCGGGGCGCGTTGGCGCGGGCCGCATGATTGAGCCTGCGGCGATCGTCGACCTGGTGAAGGCGCGGCTGGGGCGCGAGCACGGCGACCTCTCCGGGCGGGTGATCGTGGTGAGCGCGGGCGGCACCCGCGAGGCGATCGATCCGGTGCGTTTTGTGGGCAATCATTCGAGCGGAAAGATGGGCTACGCAATTGCGGAAGCCGCACGCGATCGAGGCGCGTCGGTGGTGCTGATCTCGTCGGCGGCGCTGCCGGCGCCGGGGGGCGTACGCGTCGTGGCGGTGGATTCGGCGCGGGACATGTTGACGGCGGTGCAGGCGGAATGCGCGCAAGCGGATGCGCTGATCATGGCGGCGGCGGTGGCGGACTATCGGCCGGCCGAGGTGGCGGCGCGCAAGATCAAGCGCGCCGGGGTGGACGCGCGCAGCGTGGAGCTGGTGCAGAACCCCGACATCGTGGCGAGCGTGAGCGGGGACTTCGTGAAGGTCGCGTTCGCGGCGGAGACGGATGACCTGCTGGCGAACGCACGCAAGAAGCTCGTGGCCAAGGGTGCGCAGCTGATGGTCGCGAACGACGTGACCGCGCCCGACGCCGGGTTCGGCGTGGACACGAACCGCGTGACGATCCTCGACGCGGACGGGGGCAGCGACGAGCTGCCGCTGCTGTCGAAGTACGACGTGGGGCAGCGGCTGCTGGACCGGGTGGTGCCGTTGCTGCGGGCGCGGGGGTAGCCGGGTGGGCTGTAGAGCAGGCGTTCTATTGGTGTTACGCTGCCGGTAACGGAGGCGAGAGCGAATGGCCGATTTCCAGCTCGACCGACGTAAGCTGCGGGAGCTGATCCTGTTCATCGCGCAGGAGTCGGAAGACGACCCGCGGTTCGGCATGACGAAGCTGAACAAGGAGCTGTACTTCTCGGACTTCCACGCGTTCGGCCTGTTAGGGGCACCGATCACGGGCGCCACCTACCAGCGGCTCGACTACGGGCCGGCGCCTCGCGAGGTGCTCGCTACGCTGCGCGAGCTGGAGGATGCGGGCGACGTGGCGGTGGAGGAGCGCGCGTACTTTCACCTGAAGCAGCGACGCGTCCGCGCCCTGCGGCGCGCGGACCTGGGGCTATTCACCGGGTCTGAGATCGAGATCGTCCGAGGGGTACTCGATGAGTTGCGATATCTGAACGCCGCGCAGGTCTCCGCGCTGTCGCACCTCGAGGTCGGCTGGCAAATCGCGCGCGATCGCGAGCCGATTCCGTACGAGACGGTGTATCTCTCTGACCGCCGGCCGTTGCCACGCGAGCTCGTGTAGAGCGGTTCGGTGACGCGCGAGCCCCCGAATCGGCGTGAGCACGAACCCGACCAGCCCGAGATCGGTTTCGGACCGGGGTTCGATGCCTCACTTGCGGAGTTCGTTCCGGACCCGACGCAACGCTTCTACTTCGTGCGTGACGCGATCGAGTGGCGCCTGCAGCGCGAATGGCGGAGCTTGCTGATCGGCAGCGGGCCTCAGGGAGCGCTTGTTACTGAGCCGGGCTATCTCGGCGTCGCCGAGTCCCTCATCTGGTTCCGCGTCGAGGCCGCGAGCGCGGAGCGTGTCAGGATCACGCTGGAGCGCGCGGTTCCGCCCGCGCCGCGCTACCAAGAAGAGGATGATTCCTAGGGTTCGCGACGCGTTACGCGCGGGCGCGCGCGAGCGCAAGGTGCACGAGCGTGCGCACGGGGGCGCCGGTGTTGCCCTTCACGAGCACGCCCGTGTCGCTGGTCGAGTCCATCACGCCGGCGATGTCGAGGTGCGCCCAGGGGGTGTCGCCGACGAAGCGCTCGAGGAACTTCGCGGCGGTGATGGAGCCGGCGGCGGGGCCGGCGGTGTTCTTGATGTCGGCGACGTCTGACTTGATGAGCTCGCCGTACTCGGCGTCGAGCGGCATGCGCCAGAGGCGCTCGCCGCAGGCGGCGGCGGCGCGCTCGAGGTCCTGGTAGAGGCGGTCGTTGTTCGCGAAGGTGCCGATGCGCACGTTGCCGAGTGCGATGGACATGGCGCCGGTGAGCGTGGCGACGTCGACGAGGGCGGCGCAGCCCTGGCGGCGCGCATAGGCGAGGCCGTCGGCGAGCACGAGGCGGCCCTCGGCGTCGGTGTTGAGGACTTCGATGGACTGGCCGTCCATGGCGTAGACGACATCGCCGGGCTTGGTGGCGCTGCCCGAGGGCATGTTCTCGGTGCAGGGGGCGACGGCGAGCACGTTTACGGCCGGGGCGAGCGCGGCGATCGCCTGCATCGCGCCGATGACCGCGGCGGCGCCGGTCATGTCGCCCTTCATGCGCTCCATGCCGGCGCCCGGCTTGAGCGAGATGCCGCCGGTGTCGAAGGTGATGCCCTTGCCGACGAGGCCGAGCGGGCGGGTGCGGCCGCCGCCGCGGTAGCGCAGCACGATGAACTTGGGGGGCTGCGAGGAGCCGTTCGCCACGGAGAGGTACGAGCCCATGCCGAGCCGCTCGGCCTCGGCGCGCTCGATGATCGTGCACTCGAGGCCGCCGGCGGCAGCGACGGCCTGGGCGCGTTCGGCGACGATCGTGGGGGTCATCAGGTTCGCGGGCTCGTTCGCGAGGTCGCGCGTGAGGTTCGTGGCGTCCGCGAGCACGCGGCCGACTTCGACGCCGCGGCGCACGGCGGCGAGCTTGCGCGGTGCGGGCTCCACGAGCGTGAGTGCGCTCACGGCGCCGCGCGGGCGGTCCTCGGCGCGGGTGTGATGGCGGTCGAAGCGGTAGAGGCCCAGCGCGAAGCCTTCGGTCAACGCGCGCGCCGCGTCCTCGGGGTCGAGGCGGTCGGTTGCGGCCTCGGTGCTCAGCGCGACGCGACCGGCGTTCAGGCCGCGGAGTGCGCGCGCGAGGTTGCCCGCCTGGCGGCGGAGCTGGTCGATGGTGCGGGCGTCCTTGCCGGTGCCGTGCACGACGACGCGTTTCGCCGGTACCCGCCCCCCTGTGGGTACGGACACCACCTCGCCGGCGCGGCCAGTGATCAGGCCGTCGCGCAGCATGGCGGCGATGGCGCCGCGCAGCGCGGTGTCGACCTGTGCCGCGACGCCGGTGAGCCGGCGCGCGTCCTCGGCGAGCTCGACGACGAGGCAGTCCGCCGGTTGCTGCGCGATGCCGCCGCCGGCGGCCTGCACGTCGATCGGGTCCATCGCGGCGCTCCGTTCCTGTCACCGGCGCACACCGGGTCCGGCCGGTCGCCGCGAGCGCGAGCATAGGCCGGGGCGCGGGGCGCGGCAACGCCGCGCGGATGGGCGTCGAGCGCGCGCCGGCTCGGGTGCGCGGGGTGCAGGCTACACTGGTCGACCTATGCGCCAGGCGACCTCCAGGACGGTGCCCCCGCGGCGCTCGCGCTCGCGCGCGGTGGCCGCGTGGGTGGTGGCCGCTACCGACCCGCAGCGCCGCGGCGGGTCGTGGTGGGACCTGTCTGAGTTCGCGCTCGCCGCGTTCGGGTTCCTGCTCTATTTCCTGGTGCGCGGGGCGGTCGTCGATCGCGTGGACGAGGCGCTGGCGAACGCGCGGGCGATCGTCGACCTGGAGCGGGCGCTGGGCATCTTCGTGGAGGGAGACATGCAGCGCTGGACGTTGGGCCACGAGCTCTGGTGGCGGACGGCGAACTTCGTCTACTTCTGGTGGGACTTCCCGCTGATCGTCGGCGTGGGCGTGGTGATGTTCGTCACGCGGCGGGGCTGCTACACGTTCTTGCGGGACGCGTGCCTGATCTCCGGGGGCATCGCGCTGGTGATGTACGCGCTGATCCCGGTGGCGCCGCCGCGGCTGGTGCCGGAGCTCGGCATCGTCGACACGCTGCAGCAGTTCGCACAGCTGTCCTACCAGGCGCAGTCGATGCAGCCGTTCGTGAACCCGTACGCGGCGCTGCCGTCGCTGCACGTCGGCTGGGCGTTGCTGCTGGTGGTCGCGGTGTTCCGCGCGACGGGGAGCGTGGCCGCGCGGGGCGCGTCGCTGCTGGTGCTGGTGGCGCAGTCGGTGGCGGTGGTGGCGACGGGCAACCACTTCGTGATCGACGGGGTGGTGGGGGTGGTGGTGTGCGTGGTCGCGCTGGTGGTCGCGCTGTGGCTGCAGGCGACGGGCTACCCGCTGGTGCGGCGGCGGCTGGCGGCGTGGGGGGGCGTGGCTGTCGACGGGTGAGCGAGGTTTCCGGTCCGGGCGCGATTGCCGGGGGCGGGGTGCTGTGCTAGCGTACGACGCACGCTCATCGGGATCGCGGCGAAGCACAGCGACGAGAGCGCGGGGTCAGTTGTAGCGCGGACGCGCGCAGCTGGCTCTCCCGAGTGTGTGGGAGACTGAGCAGCACTGGTTCAATGTTGGCGTTCTCAGGAGTGATCCCCAGGGACGGCGAGCGGGCACGGCCCGCATAGGACCCGGCAGCACGGCCACGGCGCACGCGCCGCTGGTCGGGCCGGCTGAGACACGGATGCAGACGACAGAGCGCAAGCACGAAATCATCGGCGAGTTTGAGCGGTTCCCGGGCGACACTGGTTCGCCCGAGGTACAGGTCGCGCTGCTCACTGATCGCATCCGGAGCCTTACCGACCACCTGCGGCAGCACCGGCATGACTTCGACACGCGTCGGGGGCTGCTGATGCTGGTTGGGCAGCGCCGGCGGCAGTTGCGATACCTGAGCCGCACCGACGTGGATCGGTACCACTCGTTGCTCACGCGGCTCGGGCTTCGCCGCTAACTGCGGGCCATACCGCGAGGCGCCCGCCGGGGCAGCACCTGCGAGGGCTGCCTGGGGCGGTGACCCCAGGACTGACGTCTGACCGATCGTCCGTTCGTCGAACCAGAGCTTGCGCCGACCAGCGCTGCTGCGTGTGCGCCTCACCGCGGCTACCGCCATCACGCGCCCAGCACCCGAGCCGCGTTGCGGCCCGGCGCCACGCCTGCGGGCGCGGCGAGGAAGGCTACCTGTCCTTGAATATTCAGCCCCGCACGTTCACCCGCGAGATCGAGGGCCTCACGTTTGAGGTCGGCACCGGCCTGCTGGCCCTCAATGCGGACGCCTCTTGCACGATCCGCTACGGCGAGACCGTGGTGCTGGCTACGGTTTGCGACGGCGACCCGCGGCCGGGCATCGACTTTTTCCCGCTCACCGTGGACTTCGAGGAGCGGATGTACGCCATCGGCAAGATCCCGGGGTCGTTCTTCCGCCGCGAGGGGCGGCCGGGGAACGAGGCGACGCTGGCGGCGCGCATGACGGACCGGCCGATCCGGCCGCTGTTCCCCAAGGGCTACCGCCGCGAGGTGCAGGTGGTGCTCACGCTGCTGTCCTCGGACCGCTCGAACCCGGCGGACGTGCTGGGTACGACGGGGGCGTCGCTGGTACTGGGGATGTCGCAGATCCCGTTCACGGGGCCGGTCTCGTCGGTGCGCGTGGCGCGTGTCGAGGGGCAGTGGAAGGCGTTCCCGACGTACGAGGAGCTCGACGAATCTGACCTCGACCTGATCGTGGCGGGCACGGAGCACTCGATCGTGATGGTGGAGGCGGGCGCGTCCGGGGTACCCGAGGCGGACGTGCTGGAGGCGCTCGAGTACGCGCAGGGCGTGATTGCGGAGCTGAACGCGCTGCAGCGCGAGGTCTTCGCGGTGATCAATCGGCCGAAGCTGGCGTTCGACCCGCCGGCCGCGCCCGACGCGGCGCTGGCCGCGCGGGTGCGCGAGTTCCTTGGCGCGCGCGAGCAGCAGATGCTCGACGCGGTCACGGAGGAGGGCTCGCGCGGGCTGGACACGCTGGCGGCGGAGGTGCTGGCGGAGCTCGGCGACGACACGCTCGACCGGCGCGCCGTGATGCCGATCATCGAGAGCGTGACGAAGCCGTTCGTGCGGCGGCGGGTGCTGGAGCAGGGGCTGCGGCCGGATGGCCGCGCGCACGACGAGATCCGTGAGCTGAGCTCGATGGTGGGGCTGTTGCC
>CAMDBZ010000058.1 GCA_945889565.1 Thermoflexus hugenholtzii JAD2
CGCCGAGCGCGCCGGTGGCCCGCCGCGCCACTACCGCTGCGACTGGGAGCAGGTCGCCGCCCACGTCCCACCGTACCGCGCCTACGTCGAGGCCGAGCGCGCCCGCCTTGGCGAGCGCCACCCGCTCTTCCGCACGCAGTACCTGCTCGAAGTGCTGCACGAGGCGGATCGCCTGCTCGACGCGAGCGCCCTCGCGCAACTCGCCGGCGATCACGACCGCCAGTCCGCGCCGCGGCCCGGCGACCGTCACGTCGCCGGCCTCGACCTCGGCGGGCCCAACCTCGCGCCGCCCGGCGCCGACCGCCGCGATCGAGACTGGACCGTGCTCACCATCGCACGTGTCGTCGCGCGCTCGGACGGCGCGCCCCTGCTCGAAGTCGTCGAGCACCACGCCTGGCAGGGCGAGGCCACCGAAGACCTCGTCGCGCGCCTCGCCGACCTGCTACGCGGTGTCTGGCGGGTGCGTCACCTCGCCGTCGACGCCACCGGCCTCGGCGCGCCGATCACCGATCTGCTCGCCGCGCGCCTCGGCCGCAACGTCGTGGAGCCGGTGATGTTCAGCGCCGAACGCAAGTCGCGGCTCGGCTTCGCGCTGCTCGCCGCCGTGCACTCCGGCCGCCTGCGCATCTACCGCATGGACGGCTCGCGCGACTGGGGCACGTGCCGCGCGCAGCTCGAACACGCGCGCGCCGCCTACGCCGAGGGCCAGCGCCTGCAGTTCGACGTCGACCCCGCCGACGGCCACGACGACTACCTGATGAGCCTCGCGCTCGCCGTCTGGGCCGCCCGCCACGACGACGGCCCCCGCGCTGCGCGCGGCCGCACCTCCCCTGCCGCTTCGACATCGCCACTCGCCACGATCACCGAAAGGGCGCTCGCATGACGCAACTCGCACCGCACCAGGACGACACGCCGCACCCCGCCGACGCCGCGCCGCGCGCGCCCGTCGCCCTGCACCTCGTCCCGCGCCGACCGCGCGACGACGCGCTCCCGGAGCACGTGCACTACCGCGACGACGGCTGCGACCTGTTCTCGTCGTGCCTCGCCTGCCCGCTCCCGCGCTGCCGCTACGACACGCCCGGCGGCGCACGCGCGTTGCTGATCCGCCTGCGCGACATGGAGATCCGCCGCCTGCGCCACGACAACGGCCTCGCCGTCGAAGAGATCGCGATGCGCTTCCGCGTCTCGCGCCGCACCGTCTTCCGCGTGCTGCAACACGACCCGCACCGCCGTGACCGCGATGGGAGCGCCGCATGACCGACTCACTGCCCCGCCAGCTGCTGCGCCACGACGCCACGCGCCTGCGCAACTACCGCGAGTACCTCGACTACTACGAGGGCCGCCGCGGCGCGCCACCGGTGCGCGCGCGCGAACGCGCGCTCACCTTCAACTACGCCCGCACCGTCGTCGAGAAAGGCGCCACCTACCTCGTCGGCGACCACCGCCCGCTCGCGCTGCCCGTGCTCGACGACGCGCCGACGCGCCGCCTGGCCGCCGACGCCGAGCGCGCGCTGCTCGACATCTGGGAGCACAACGATCTGCAACGCCTCGACCTCGAAACGGAAGTCGATACCGCCGTGCTCGGCGACGGCGCCTACAAGATCGTCTGGGACGAACGCGACCAGCGCGTCGTCGTCACCGCCCCGGACGTGCAAGGGCTGTTCGCGTGGTGGCTCCCGGACGACGTCCGCCGCCTCACCCGCGTCGCCGCCCGCTACACGCTCAGCGCGGACGAGGCCGCGCAGCGCCTCGGCCACGCGCCCCCCCAGCGCCTCAGCAACAGGGGCGGCGGCGGCCGCACGCCCGCGCTCGTCGAGGTCGTCGAGGCCTGGACTCCCGACCGCTTCGAGCTCTGGCTCGCCGGCGCCCTCGTCGAGGAGCGTCCCAACCCCTACCGCGCCATCCCCTACGTCATCTACCCCAACCTGCCGCGCGCCAAGCAGTTCTGGGGCATCTCCGACATCGAGCCCCTGCGCGAACCGATCGAGGAGCTGAACCGCGCCGTCACCCAGCTCTCGCGCATCCTTGAGCTCTCCGGCAACCCCATCGCCGTGCTCGAGAACGTCGAGGAAGCGCGCGACATCGCCGTACAGCCCGGCGCCGTCTGGGAGCTCCCGGAGCAGGCGCGCGCCTACCTGCTGGACCTGCTGCAGGGCGGCGGCGTCAACCTCCACGTCGACTACGTGAACCTCGTCTACCGCGCCCTGCACGACCTCGCCGAGGTGCCCCGCGTCGCCTTCGGCGACGCCACCGGCGAACGCTCCGGCGTCGCGCTCCAGACGGAGCTCGACCCGCTGCTGCGTCGCGTCGGCCGCAAGCGCCTGATCCGCACCGCCGCCCTGCGCCAGCGCGACCGGCTCGCACTCGCCGTGCTCGCCCACCACACCGGCCGCCCCGCCCTCGCGGCATCCGTGCGCACGGACATCGCCTGGGGCCCCGTCTTCAGTCGCGACCCTGGCTGGCTCATCCCCGGCCTCGTCGCGTAACAGGGCCGACGCTGTTACCATCGTGAGGAAGGGGAGTAGTCCCGTCAGGCGTCGCCGCCAATCACGGCCACAGGGCCCGGCGCCGCCGCTCCGCCACACGCGCGGAGTGGACCAGACCTTCTGCGAACCGGGTGTTCGGCAGAAGGGCGTCCCCCTCCATGAACTTCGATATCCTCGCGGGGCTCGATCTGCGGGCGTGGCTCGCTTTCAACGCGTTCATCGTCGCCGCGCTGCTCGTAGACTTGCTCGTGCTGCACCGACACGCGCACGCCGTCTCCTGGCGCGAGGCAGCAGCCACGAGCGCCGGCTGGATCGCGCTGGGGCTGGCGTTCGGTGGGCTGCTCTGGTGGTGGCGCGGACCAACGAGCGCCGGAGAGTACCTCGCCGGCTACCTGATCGAGAAGAGCCTCTCGGTCGACAACGTCTTCGTCTTCGTGCTGATCTTCTCGTCCTTCGCGGTGCCGGCGGCGTACCAGCACCGCGTGCTGTTCTGGGGCGTGATCGGCGCGCTGGTCATGCGCGGCGCGTTCATCCTCGCGGGGGCCGCGCTGCTCGAAAGGTTCGACTGGATCCTCTACATCTTCGGCGCGTTCCTGCTGTTCACCGCACTGAAGATGTTCCGGCACAGCGAGCTGGCGCTCGACCCGAAGCAGAACCGCGTCCTGCGCCTCGTCGGCCGGTTCGTGCCGATGTCGAACGAGTACGATGGCCAGCGCCTGTTCACGCGGCGGAACGGCGTCTTCATGGCCACGCCGCTGTTCGCCGTGCTGATACTCGTAGAAACCACCGACCTGGTGTTCGCGGTTGATTCCATCCCCGCGATCTTCGCCGTGACACGTGACCCGTTCATCGTGTACACCTCGAACGCCTTCGCGATCCTCGGGCTGCGCGCGCTGTACTTCCTGCTGGCAGGCGCCGCACACCGCTTCGTACACCTCAAGACGGGCCTGGCGGTCATCCTCGCGTTCGTCGGCGCAAAGATGTTGATCGTCGAGTTCTATCACTTCCCGGTGTGGTTCTCGCTGTCGGTCATCGGCACGGTGCTGACAGCGGCGGTCGTGGCGTCGCTGCGCAGCGACCGCCAGCTGGACGCGACGCACGACGCGCCGCTTCCCGACCCGCTGGGGTTGCTGTCGGGCCCGGACCACCGGCCGCCTGCCGACCGCCACTAGGCACTGCGCCGACGCAGGCGGAGCCTGAGAGGCCCGCCCGCGTTGGCACGAGCCATCGACGCTCGCTTCCGCTTGCCGCCGGCGACCCAGCACGGGTCGCGCGCCCCCACCTGCCGCTCCGAGCACGCACAGCTCGGTCGGACGCCGCCGCGCTCACGCCCCACCGACTACGAACCCCCGTCGCCGCGCTACAATAGCCAATCTATGGCCGTACACGCCCCGGCCGCCGAGCCCGCGCGCCACGCGCCCGTCTTGCTGCGGCTGCTCCGCCTCTCCTTCCCCCACAGCCGCGACCTGCTCGTCACGCTCGTGTCCGTCATCGCGTCCGGCGCGCTCGTCGTCGTTACGCCGTGGCTGATCGGCCACGCCATAGACGTCGGCCTCGCCGTCGACACCGGCGCGCGGGTCGCGCGGGGCGACATGGCCACGCTCGTCGTCGCTGCCGCCCTGCTCGTCGCCGCCGCCCTCGCCCGCGGCGCGCTCATGTACCAGCAGGCCATCCTCAGCGAGCGCGTCTCCCAGGCCGTCGCCTACGACCTGCGTAACCGCATCTACGACCACCTGCAACGCCTCTCCTTCGCCTACCACGACCGCGCCGAGATCGGCCAGATCATGTCCCGCGCCACCCAGGACGTCGAAGGCGTGCGTTTCTTCGTCAGCATGGGCGTGATCCGCATGCTCTACATCGTCGCCCTCGTCGGCGTCACCGCCGGCATCATGCTCGCCACCAACGTGCGCGTCGCGCTCGTCGCGCTCGCCTTCGTCCCCATCGTCGCCGGCGCCGCCGTCTGGTCGTCCCGCACCATGCGCCCCGTGTGGACGCGCATCCAGAACCTCCAGGGCGAGCTCGCCAACGTGCTGCACGAAAACCTCACCGGCCAGCGTGTCGTCAAAGCCTTCGCGCGCGAGGATTACGAGGCAGAGAAGTTCGGCCGCCAGGCCACCGCGCTCTTCGACGAGTCCTACCGCTCCACGCGCTTCATGGGCATCGTGGAGCCCGCCATGGGCGCGCTCTGGCTGGTCTCCCTCGCCGTCGTCTTCTGGGTCGGCGGCCGCGAGGTGATCGCCGGCCGCATGGGCGAGGGCCAGCTCGTCACCTTCCAGCTCTACCTCACGTTCCTGCAGATGCCCGTGCGCTCCATCGGCTTCATCGTCGGCATCGCCTCGCGCGCGCAGTCCTCCGGCGACCGCATCTTCGAACTGCTCGACGCCGAGTCCGCCGTCACCGAGCGCGCCGCAGCCGCCCCGCTGCGCCCCGGCCCCGGCGACGTGCGCTTCGAGCGCGTAAGCTTCAGCTACGGCGTCTCGCCCGTGCTGAGCGACGTCTGCCTGCACGCCCGCCCCGGCGAGGTGGTCGCGCTGCTCGGCCCCACCGGTTCCGGCAAATCCACCGTCGTCAACCTGCTCCCGCGCTTCTACGACGTGACAGACGGCGCGATCACCATCGATGGCCAGGACGTGCGCGACGTCACGCTCGCCTCGTTGCGCGGCGCCGTCGGCATCGTGCAGCAGGACGTGTTCCTGTTCGCCGACACCATCCGCCGCAACATCGCCTACGGCCGCCCCGACGCGAGCGACGACGACGTGCAGGCCGCCGCCCGCGCCGCCCGCCTGCACGACTTCATCGCCGGCCTCCCGGACGGCTACGACACCTGGGTCGGCGAACGCGGCGTCACGCTCTCCGGCGGCCAGCGCCAGCGCCTCGCCATCGCGCGCACGCTGCTGCTCGACCCACGCATCCTCGTCTTCGACGACTCCACGTCGTCCGTCGACACCGAGACCGAGTACCTGATCCAGCAAGCGCTGCACGAGCTCATGCGCGGCCGCACCACCTTCGTGATCGCCCAGCGCCTGCGCACCGTACGCAGCGCCGACCAGATCCTCGTCCTGCGCGACGGCCGCATCGTCGAGCAAGGCCGTCACGACCAGCTGCTCGCCGCCGGCGGCCTCTACCGCGACATCTACGACCTCGAGCTGCGCGACCAGGAGGAATCCAGCGCGCCCGCGCCCGCGTCTGCCGCCTCGCTCGCGGGTGACGCCTGATGGCGTACTGGTCGCACGGCGGCGGCGGCGGGATGGGCGGCGGCGGCGGCCGCCACGACGGCTGGGACTACCAGGACATCGGCCGCATCTACGATCCGCACCTGCTGCGGCGGCTGCTCCCGTTCATGCGCCCGTACCGCGGCCGCGTGCTCATCGCCTTCGTCGCGATGATCGTGTTCTCGGTCGCCTCGTACGCGCAGCCCTGGCTGATGGGTCGCGCCGTCGGCAACTACGTCGTGCATCGCGACGCCGACGGCCTCACGCGCGTCAGCCTCGCGCTCATCGCGCTCGCGCTCATCTCGTGGGGCGCGCAATGGGTCCAGCGCCTGCAGACCGGCTACGTCGGCCACCGCATCCTGCTCCAGCTCCGCACGCTGCTCTTCGCGCACCTCCAGCGCCTCTCGCTGCGCTTCTACGATCGCGAGGAGGTCGGACGCGTGATGTCCCGCGTCACCTCCGACGTAACCGTGCTGCAGGACCTGCTCTCCAACGGCGTGCTCACGATCATCGCGGACCTGTTCGGCCTCACGCTCGTCGTCTTCTTCCTCCTGTCACTCGATGTGCAGCTCGCGCTCTTCGCGCTCGCCGTCATCCCGCTGCTCGTCGTCGCCATGGCGATCTGGCAACGCCGCGCGCAGGTCGCCTTCATCAACGTCCGACTGGCGATAGCCCACGTCAACTCGAGCCTCAACGAGAACGTCTCCGGCGTCCGCGTCGTGCAGTCCGTCGGTCGCGAGCACCGCAACCTCGAGGCCTTCGAGCAGCTCAACAGCAACAACCGCGATACCAACCTCACGGCCAACCGCGTGCAGGCCCTCGTGATGCCGCTCGTGGAGCTGCTCGCGACGCTCGCCACCGTGCTCGTCCTGCTCGTGATCGGGCGCCGCCTCTTCAACGGCGACCTGCCCGCCGACGACGCGCTCGCGTTCGCCACGGCTTTCACGCTCTACGTGCAGCGCTTCTTCAACCCCGTCCGCGACCTCGTCATGCAGTACACGCAGATCCAGCGCGCGATGGCCGGCGCGCATCGCGTGTTCGAGCTGCTCGACACCACGCCCGACATCGTCGACGCGCCCGACGCCGTCGCGCTCCCCGACGTCGAGGGCCGCGTCGACTTTCACCACGTGGACTTCGCGTACTCCCCCGACGTGCCCGTCCTGCACGACATCGAGCTGCACGTGCGCCCCGGCGAGACGATCGCACTCGTCGGCCCCACCGGCGCCGGCAAGACCACCGTCACCGCGCTCATCAACCGCTCGTACGACGTCACCGGCGGCCGCATCGAGATCGACGGCATCGACCTCGCGCACATCCAGCGCCGCTCGCTCGCCCGCCGCATGAGCGTCGTGCTGCAAGAGCCCTACCTGTTCTCCGGCACCGTCGCCGAGAACATCCGCTATGGCCGCCTCGACGCTACCGACGACGAGGTGCGCGAAGCCGCGCGCGCCGTCGGCGCCGACGAGTTCATCCAGCGCATGCCCAACGGCTACGCCACCGCGCTCCACGAGCGCGGCCAAAACCTCTCGCTCGGCCAGCGCCAGCTCATCGCCTTCGCGCGCGCCGTCGTCGCGCACCCGCGCATCCTCATCCTCGACGAAGCCACCGCGAACGTGGACACCCAGACCGAGCGCACCATCCAGCGCGCCCTCAAGACGCTGCTCAAAGGCCGCACCTCGTTCGTGATCGCCCACCGCCTCAGCACCATCCGCGACGCCGACCGCATCGTCGTCATGCGCGCCGGCCGCATCGTCGAGATCGGCACCCACGACGAGCTGCTCGCCGCAGGCGGCGCCTACGCCGACCTCTACCGCATGACCTACGCCGCCCACGACGCCGCGCCCGACCGGCCGCACGACGGCGACGCGACACCCCACCCCGTCGAAGCCGCGACGTAACGTCCGCCCGCTGCCGCGCCCTGACGACGAACGGCACGCGCCGTACGGACCGCCGCCACGCCCTCCCCGCAAAGGAGTACGATCCCCGCAGGCCAGCCGCGCGCAGCGCCAGAGGCCAGCCGCGCGCAGCGCCACAGGCCAGCCGCGCGCAGCGCCACAGGGAGGTCGCAAGCCATGCAAGACCCCACGTACCCCGGCACCAACGCCAGCAACGACCCGGGCCACGACCGCAACGCCGACGCCACGATCGACCAGGCGCCACCGGAGCCGCAACGCCTCACGCGCGACATCGAGCACCGCATGATCGGCGGCGTCTGCGCCGGCATCGCGCAGCGCTACGCGCTGGACCCGCTGCTCGTGCGCGCGGGCTTCGTCGCGCTCACGCTCGTCAGCGGCGCGGGCATCGTGCTCTACGGCGCGCTCTGGCTGCTCATGCCGCCACCCGGCGCCGACGCCACCCCCCGCGCCCTCCTGCGCACCAACCTCGACGACATGGCCGACCGCGCGCGCGTCACCGCCGAAGGCGTCGCCAGCGGCGCACGCCGCCCCGTCGAAACCGCACGCGTCGCGCGCACCGGCACCAGCCGCGTCGCCCGCAGCGTCACCGCCGCCGCCGCCGCCGCCCGCGAGACCTGGCGCAGCACCGCCGAGCCCACCCCGCCCGCCGAGAACGACACCCCCGCGCCGCCCCCATCGAGCGAGAGCACGAGCGGCTGGCCCCCCGCCCCCAACCCAGCCAGCTAACGCGCGGCGCTCAGCGAACGCATCAGACCCGCGCCTCCGACTCCCCTCGCCCCGCCCCGCGGGGAGAGGGGCCGGGGGTGAGGGCTCCGGCCACCCGCGCGCAACCAGATCGCTCGCGCTCATGCGCTCCGCGACGCTCGCCGCTCCGGCGTACGCGATGCCCTCGTCTCCCCTGGCCCCGCCCGCCGGGAGGAGACGGCCAGCGGCGCGCGCTCGCCTACTGCTCGTCCGCCCCGAACAGCGGCGCCTGCCCCGCCCCGCCCGCGCCCGTCGACCCCGCTCGAGGCAGCGCCATGCCCAGGTGCTCGTACGCCAGCCGCGTCGCCACGCGACCGCGCGGCGTACGCGCCAGGAAGCCGATCTTCAGCAGGTACGGCTCGTACACGTCCATGATCGTGTCGGCCTCCTCCGTCACCGCCGCCGCCAGCGTTTCGAGCCCCGCGGGCCCGCCCGCGAAGCGCTCGATGAGCACACGCAGCAGCTCGCGGTCCATGCCGTCGAGCCCAAGCGCATCGATCTGCAGCTGCTCCAGCGCCGCCACGGCCAGCGGCCCCGTCACCACGCCG
>CAMDBZ010000059.1 GCA_945889565.1 Thermoflexus hugenholtzii JAD2
CGCGCACAGCTCGCGGCGTTCGACGGCGAGCTGCGCGCCGCGCGCGCCGTGCCCGCTCCGGTGGTCGAGATGTTGCGCGCGCTGCGCGACGCGCACCCGATGGACGCGCTGCGCACGGCGACGTCGGCGCTGGCGGCGTTCGACCCGGAGTCGCGCGACAACTCGGTCGCGGCGACGCTGCGCAAAGGCGCGCGCCTCACGGCGCAGGTGCCGACGCTCGTGATGGCGCACCACGCGATCCGCGAGGGTCGCGAGCCGGTCGCGCCGCGCGCGGACCTCGCGCATGCGGCGAACTTCCTGCACATGCTGCGCGGCCGTGAGCCGAGCGTCGAGGCAGCGCAGCTGATGGACAAGGACTTCGTGCTGCATGCGGAGCACGGCGCGAACGCCTCGTCGTTCGCGGCGCGCGTGATCGCGGGTACGCAGGCGAACCTGCACGCGGCGATCACCGGCGCGATCGCCGCGCTCTCCGGCGCCTCGCATGGCGGCGCGGCGGAGAACGTGATGCTGATGGCGCAGGAGATCGGCGAGCCCGAGCGCGCGGCCGCGTACGTGAAGCAGCTGCGCGCCGACGGCAAGCCGGTGATGGGCTTTGGGCACCGCGTCTACAAGACCGAGGACCCGCGCGCGCAGCACCTGCGCGCCGGCGTCGAGCAGCTGTCGCGCGAGATGGGTGAGCCGCGCTGGTACGCCATCCTCGAGGCGGTGCAGGAGGCGATGCGCCCGTACGCGCGCCTCGGCGTGAACGTGAACGTGGATTTCTTTGCGGGCGTGATCTACTACCTCAACGGCTTCCCGCCGGACCTGTTCGTGCCGATCTTCGCCGTCGGGCGCGTGCCGGGCTGGACCGCGCAGGTCGCGGAGCAGCTGGAGCACAACATCCTGATCCGCCCGCTCACGCAGTACGACGGCCCGCCCGAGCGCCCGTACGTACCGCTCGCGGCGAGGGGTTAGCGCGACCGAGCGGCGGCGCTCGCACGCCGCGCGCGCGAGGCGGACCGTGCGGCCTCGGCAGCCGCGACGAAGTCGTCGACGCTCGTGGCGGCGATCGTTTCGCCGATCAGCTCGAGCGGCAGGTCCTCGAGGCGGCGGAAGCGCACGCACGACTTGCCCATGTCGTAGCGCTTGCCGGTCGCGCGATACGCCCGCTCGAACTCGACGGCGGCCTCGGGCGATGCGTAGACGCCCATCAGGTACGCGACCATGTACTGCTTCTGCGACGCGAGCGCGGCGTAGAGCAGCGGGCGCTTGTTGTAGGTGTCGGGGTAGCGGCGCAGCGGCACCTCGTAGGCGATCATGCCCCCGCTCAGCGACTCGACGTAGCCTTTGGGCAGGTGCTTGCGGATGACCGCGCGCACTTGCTTTAGCGCACGCGCGCGATCTTCGGGCAACGTTGCGAGGAACTCCGCGACGGTCGTGGCGTCCGACTGCATGAGTGTTACTCCTATCCCGCGACCTCGCCCGCGCTCTCCTCTTCGAGGTAGGGGATGAGCGACTCGAGCAGGTCCGTGCGCGAGTCGAGGGTGCGGCCGATGCCGGAGAGCAGGCCCATCACGCGCGCGATCAGGATCACGTCGCCGGGGACCTGCACCAGCGGGTTGGCGCGCAGCACGCGGCCGAGGCGGACGTTGACCTCGGCGAACAGCGCCTGGTCCGCGTACGCGCGGCCAGAGCGCAGCACGTCGCCGAGGAACGCCTCGCCGAGCGCGTGGTACGTCTCCTCGTCGCGCTCGCGCGTGCGGAAGCCCATCTCCTCCATCGTCGACGCGATCTCCGCGCGGTGCTGCGCGACGATCGCCGAGGTGAGCACGACGACCTGCTGGCGGAACGCCTCCGGCAGCCGCTTCGTCAGCCCGAAGTCGACGAGACCGATGCGCGCCGGCCCGCCAGTTTCGAGCGGCGGCAGCACGAGCAGGTTGCCGGGGTGCGGGTCGGCGTGGAACATGCCGTGGCGCAGCACCATCACGTTGTAGAGATCGATCAACGTCTGCGCGACCTGGGAGCCGTCGATGCCCGCCGTGTGTAGCGCGTCGGTGTCGGTGATCTTGATGCCGTCGAGGAAGTCCATCGTCAGCACGCGGCGTGCGGAGCGCTCCCAGTAGATGCGCGGCACGACGACGTCGTCACGCGCGGCGAGCAGCGCGGCGATCTCCTCGGCCGCGTGGCCCTCGTGTACGAAGTCGACCTCCTCGGGGGCGTTGCGCTCCATCTCCGTGACGACCGGCCGGAAGTCGATCGCCGTCTCGAGGCGCGACCAGACGTTGGCGAGCAGGCGGATCGACTGCAGGTCGGAACGGACGATCTGCTCGATGCCGGGGTACTGCACCTTCACCGCAACGTCGGTGCCGTCGTGCGTGCGCGCGCGATACACCTGCGCGAGCGAGGCGGCGGCGACTGGCGTCGTGTCGAACGCCGCGAACAGCTCCTCGACCCGCCCGCCGAGCTCGCGCTCGATCACACTCCGCATCTCGGGCCAGGGGCGCGGCGGCACGGCGTCGTGCAGCAGCGACAGCGTCTCGACGTACTCCTCCATGAGGATGTCGGCGCGGCTGCCGAGGAACTGGCAGGTCTTCACGATCAGCCCCTGCTGGCGAACGGCGCGATGCACCATCGCGCGCGCCGCGGAGAGGTGGAAGCGGTGCGTCGCCTCCGGCAGCTCCGAGTGCGCGAAGCGCCGCCGCAGGCGCAGCCAGCGCCAGCGCAGCCAGAGCACGAACACGGTGGCCGCGAGCGGCAGAAAGCGCCGCCAGCGGCCCCGTGGCGGCCGCCGGAAGCGCAGGGCATTGAGCGCCATCGGCGCCTCCCGTCGAGCGAACGCGTACATCGAGCGTACGACCGCGCGGCCGCGCCCGCACGACGCCTGCTCCGGCGCGGCGGGGCCGCTACCATCGATGCATGGCTGTCGTGTTCAATCCCTTCCTGCCGTCGTTCCAGGCCGACCCGTACCGGGCGTACGCCGCCCTGCGCGCCGCCGAGCCGGTGCACTACAGCGCCACGCTCCAGGCCTGGGTGCTGACGGGCTACGCCGCCTGCGAGCGCGTGCTGCGCGACCCCGCGGCCTTTGCATCGAACCCCGACCTCGCGACGAGCGCGGTGGCGCAGGCGTTGCAGGCCCAGCGGCGCACCTTCCCGCTGGGCGAGGTGCCGACGGTGCTCACCTCCGACCCGCCGGCGCACACGCGCCTGCGCGGCATCGTCACGCGGGCATTCACCCCGCGTATCGTCGAGGAGCGGCGGGGGCGCATCGAAGAGATCGCCGCGGGTCTGCTCGACGCCGCGCTCGACGCGGGCGCGCCGTTCGACCTCGTGGCGGCGTTCGCGCAGCCGTTACCGGTGATCGTGATTGCGGAGCTGCTGGGCGTGCCGCCGGAGGATCGCGCGCTGTTCCGCGGCTGGTCGGCGGCGCTCGCCGGGCAGACGAACCTGTTCACCACGCCCGCGGTGACGGAGGCCGCGCGGCGGGCGTCGAGCGAGCTCATCGAGTACTTCGACCGCGCGATCGCGGAGCGGCGGCGTGCGCCGCGCGAGGACCTGCTCACGGCGCTCGTGCAGGCCGAGGACGCCCACTCTGGGATGGGAGGGAACCGGCTGAGCCACGACGAGCTGCTGGCGTTCTGTATCCTGCTGCTCGTCGCCGGCCACGAGACCACGACGCACCTGCTGGCGAACGGCACGCTCGCGCTCGCGCGGCACCCGGAGCAGCGCGAACGCCTGCGCGACGGCGGCGCGACGATCGCGCAGGGCGTCGAGGAGCTGCTGCGCTTCGACAGTCCCGTGCAGGCCGTGGCGCGCGTCGCGGCGCGTGACGTCGAGCTCGAGGCGCAGGCGCTGCGCCAGGGCGATACCGTGCTCGTGATGGTCGGCGCGGCGAATCGCGACCCGGCGCGCTTTGCCGCGCCGGATACGCTCGACGTCACGCGCGCGGACCTGCACCACCTGAGCTTCGGGCTCGGGCCGCACTTCTGCCTCGGCGCGCCGCTCGCCCGGCTCGAGGCGGCGGTCGGCTTCGAGGCGCTGCTGCGCCGCCTGCCCGCTCTTGTGCTCGAGGGCGAGCCGGTACGCGGCGGGACGTTCGCGCTGCGCGGGCTGCGCGAGCTGCGCGTGCGCAGCGACTGAACTGAGCGCGTGGCGCGGCGACGCGCGAGCTGGCGCACGAACGGAGACAGCATGCCCGAGGCCCACGACGCCCAGCGCTACGACCCGAACAACGTCTTCGCCCGCATCCTGCGCGGCGAGCTGCCGAGCGACCGCGTGTACGAGGACGACGAGTGCATCGCGTTCCGCGATGTCGATCCCGCGGCGCCGACGCACATCCTCCTCATCCCACGGCGCGCCGGCCCGGTCAGCACGGTCGGCCTCGGCGAGCAGGACGCGGGCTGGGTCGGGCGGCTCGTGGTGCGGGCGGCGCGCATCGCCGCCGAGCAGGGGCTGGCGGAGCGCGGGTACCGGCTCGTGCTCAACGCGGGCCCGGACGCCGGGCAGGCCGTGCCGCACCTCCACCTGCACATCCTCGGCGGCGGCGAGCTCGGGCCGTTCGCCTGAGATTACGCGCGTCCGCGCCCGAATCTTAGGTGCTGCTTCCTACGGGTCGCGGTTGACCGCCCGGACCGCCGTCGCCAATATCGTTGAGTCAGAGTCGAGAGCACGCCTCGCGGGCGGCCGCGGGCGCCGCACAGCGTCGAGCGTCGAGTGCGAATGGTGGTGACGGTGGCGAGCCAGCTGACCTCCCTGCCGGCGTCCTCCCAGACGCCGATCGCGCTGGGCTCCTCTGCCGAGCTGCTGAGTGCCCTCCTCCGCGCCGTCTCGCACGACTCCAAGTCCCCCCTGCTCACACTGTCGCTCAGCGCCGAGCTGCTCGCCGAGGCGCCGTCCGTGGAGCGCGCGGGCATCGCTCGCGCCGGGCTCACCAACGGCGTGCGCGAGCTCGAACGCATGCTCGACGCCGTGACCATGCTCTCGCGCGCGCTCAACCGGCCGCTCGATGCGCGCGCCACCCCGCTCGTCGAGTTCGTCGGCGCCGCCGCCAACGGCTCGGGCCAGACCCACGTGATGGTCGACCCGCGGCCGCTCACGGACCTCATCGAGCTGCTGACGGTGGCCGGCTCGCCGCTCAGCGTCCACCACACCGCTCACCACGCCGAGCTTGCCGCGACGCTCCCCGTCGAGTGCGCCGACCTCGAGACATCGCCGCTGCAGGCGCTGTTCGGGTCGCTGCAGCGCCACGCGGGCGGGACGGTCGGGCGGCTGGCCGCGGCGCAGGTTCAGCTCGAGCGCTGCGGCGCGCAGGTGTCCGTCGCGGGCGGTCAGCTGCGCATACGCGTGCCGCTGGCCCCGGAGGCGCGCTGATGGCGGACGCATCGCACGCCGTCGCCCCGCAGGTGGTCATCGTCGACGACGACAGCGACCACGCGCTGATCGTGCGGCTCGTGCTGCTGGAGCTCAGCCCGCTCGCCGACATCACCGTGCTGAGCGACCTGCAGCACCTCGGCGCGCGGCTGGAGCGGGTGCCGGAGGGCGCGCTGGTGCTGCTGGACCGGCGCATCGACGGCACCGACGGCTGCGCGCTCATCGCTCCGCTGCGCGCGGCGCGGCCGGACCTGCGCGTGGTGCTGCTCTCGGCGCACCTCGGCGAGGACGAGCGCGCGCGGGCGCTCGCGGCCGGGGCGGACGCCGCGCACGAGAAGCCGTCCTCCATGGCGGACTGGCGCGCATTGCTCGCGGGCTTCGTCGAGCGCCCCGCCGAGCGCGTCGAGCGGCCGCAGCAGCTGCCGACCGAGCGCCCCGCCGCTGCTGCGCCCAGCCTCGGCGCCGCGCTGCGGGCGCTCAAGCACCCCACCGTCGCCTGACGTCGCACCGCGGACGGCCGGGGCGTGCCTCTGGCACGTCAGCCGCTATACTCGTGCGCGCGCGGGCCTGTAGCTCAGCGGCCTAGAGCAGTCGGCTCATAACCGATCGGTCCCAGGTTCGAATCCTGGCGGGCCCACCAGTCACACGAGCGCCGGCTGCGCGACAGGAGGTGGCTGTGCGAGACCGCACGCGCGAACTGCTCCAGGGTGTTCGCCCAACGCTCGTGACGACCGAGGGGCACATGCCGGCGGCGGTCATGCTGCTGCTCTACGAGCGCGACGGCGCCGAGCACGTGCTGTTCCAGGTGCGCTCCCACCGCGTGGAGCACCACAAGGGCGAGATCAGCCTCCCCGGCGGCGCCCGCGATGACGACGACGAATCGCTGCTGCACACCGCGCTGCGCGAGACGCACGAGGAGATCGGCGTGCCGCCCGACCATGTGGAGGTCTATGGCCGCCTCGACGACGTGGTGACGCGCTCGAACTTCGTGATGAGCCCGTACGTCGGTGCGATCACTGAGCCGTCGCCGTACCCGTTCCGCTTCGCACGCGTGGAGATGGAGCGCCTGCTGGAGGTGCCGTTGCCCTATCTGCTCTCCGGCGATGCGTCTGAGCAGATGGTGATGCAGAACGGGATGGAGATGACCGCGTACCGCTTCGGCGAGGACCTGATCTTCGGCGCGACGGCGCGCGTGCTGACGCAATTCCTCGACCTGTTGTCGCGCGACGAGATCCCGCGGTGAGCGCGGCGTGACGCTGCTGCTGGTCCGCCACGGCGAGTCGACCGGCAACGCGGAGCGGCTGATCCAGGGCTGGCTCGATGTGCCGCTGACGCCGCTCGGACGCCGCCAGGCGGCGGCGGTCGCAGCGCGGCTCGCGAGCGCGGGCGCGAGCGCCCTCTACTCGAGCCCGCTGCGCCGCGCGCGGGAGACCGCCGACGCCGTCGCGGCCGCGACGGGGCTCGCCGTGGTGGAGCTGGACGCGCTGCGCGAGTACCACTTCGGCGAGGCGCAGGGGCTGCGCTACGCGGACGCCGCCGCGCGCTGGGGCCGCGCGGAGCGCGGCTGGGGCGTCGGACCGGTGCCGGGAGAGGAGGGCCTCCCGGCCTTCCGCGCCCGCGTCGGCGCGGGGATCGTGGAGCTTGCCACGCGGCACGACACGGACATCGCGATCGCCGTCATGCACGGCGGCGTGCTCGGCGCGATCGTCGCGGAGCTGTGCGCGCTGCCGCACGACGTCTACGCGCAGGTGTACGCGGCGAACTGTGGCCTGACGACGCTCGTGCGCGAGCAGGGGCGCGACGTGATCGCGGCGTACAACGACCACTGCCATCTCGACGGCACCGAGGCGCACGTCGACGAGCGCGCGGACGAACTGCGCCGCGTGGATCGCGCGAGCTAGCCGAGCAGCAGCTCGCGGCTCGCCACGGGGATTTGCGCGAGCCGCGCGAACGACAGCGCCTGCTCTGCCTCGGCGAGCAAGCCCGGGCCGTTCGCCTCGCCGTCCGGGAACGCCGCCACGCCCGCGCGGACGACGACGCCGAACTGCGTCGCGCCTTCCGCGCCGAGCTTCTCCGCGGCGATCTGCGCACCGTCGAGGTCGGTTTCCGGGAGCAGCACCGCAAAGTCCGGCCCCTCGATGTGGATCACGCGGTCGATCGGGCGCGCGCTGGCGATGTACGCGCGGGACGCCGCGGCGACCAGCTCCTCGGCGGCCGCCGCCCCGCGGTCGAGCAGCGCGTCGTCCCAGCGGTCCGGGCCCAGCACCACCAGCGCGAGCTGGCGCCCGTAGCGGCGTGCGCGCTCCACCTCCTCGCGGATCAGCCGCTCGGCGTGCGAGCGCTTGACGGCGCCCGTCTCCACCTCGAACGTCTCGAGCTCGTCGATGAGCCGCGCGCGCGTCGTCAGCTCGCGGTCGTGCTGCACGAGCGAGCGGCGGATCTGGTCGCCGACGAGCGCCGTGAGCGCGATGCCGAACGCGCCCAGCGCGGCAGCGGGCAGGTACGGTGCGTCGGGGTCGGCGCTTGCCGCCGTCGAGCGCAGCCCGAGCGCCATCGCGTACGCGGCCGCGGCGGCGCCGGCGAACGCGTAGTGGCTGAGCCGCAGCGGTCGCACCATGCTGAAGGTGGCGGTGGCCACGACGAGCACCACCCCGAGCGCTGCGGTGCCCGCGTCCGGATCGACGATCGCCATGCCGCCGGCGAGCGCGCCGACCCACGCGCACGCCATGACGATGCGCACCCAGAGCACACGCGTGATCTCGCTCATCGACCGACCTGCCTTACGGTTTGCTCGTCGGGGGCGGCGTGCCCTCGACGCGGTAGATGCGATACGTGCCCGCCTCGAACGCGAGCGTCATGGCGGGCGCGCCTTCCGCGAACAGCCGTGGGTGCGCGCGCTCGATGGTCCCAGCGCCGGCGCCCGGCAGCGGCCTGCGCACCAGCACGAAGCGCACGCTGCCCTGTGGCGACCGCACGAGCGTGTCGCCGTCCGCCTCGGCGGGGGTGCGGAAGCGCGCGAAGTCGCCTGTCGCGAGCATCACGTCGGCGGTGCGCTCGGGGTCCGCCAGCACCTCGCCCGGCCTCGCCTCGCGCGCGAGGAACGCGGCCGCGGCGACGACGTCGGGGCTCGGCGCACGCGGCGCATCGTGCGCGAGGCTCGCGAGCGCCGTGCGCGGTGCGTCTTCGTACGCGGGCAGCCGCGCGAGCACGGGGATCGTCGCCAGCGCGGCCGCGCAGAGCGCCGCGGTGGCCAGCAGCTGCCGCGGCTGCGCGCCAAAGCGGCCGAACGGTGCGGCGCGCCGCTCCGCGTACGCATACGCGACGAACGCCGGCACGATCAGCGCGAACAGGTGCGTCACGCGCGGCTGTCCCTGCCCGCTCGCCAGCGCGACGAGCTCCGGGAGCGCGATGCTCGCGAGGACGGCCGCGAGCACGGCGTCGTGCCTCGCGGCGCTCGCGCGGGGGTGCAGCGCGTGCAGCGCGAGCGCCGCGATCGCGACCAGCGACGGCGCCGCGAGTAGCGCGCCCCA
>CAMDBZ010000060.1 GCA_945889565.1 Thermoflexus hugenholtzii JAD2
GACTTCGGGCTGCGCTCGACATCGAAGGAAGGCGAGGAGTACCCGTTCCGCGTGAGCACGCGCCCCGTGGTGGTGCCGGCGCCGGGGCGCTACGTGGAGGTGCGCGCGATTACGGACCTGCTCGACAAGACGCGCGCGCTCGGCCCGCAGAAGCTCGGCATCGCCTTCCGCGGCAACCTCCACCGCATCTCGGACGCCGACTACCAGCAGATCGAGTCGCTGCTGCGCAAGGCGGCGCGGTAGCCGCGCTCGCGCCGCTGCTCGGCTCGCGTGCGCGCGCTACCATACGGCCCATGACGAACATCGAGCAGCGGCGGATCCAGGACCAGCCCACTCGCCAGCGCCTGACGCGCTCCCACGATCGCGTGCTCGGTGGCGTCGCGGGCGGCCTCGCGCGCTACTTCGACCTCGACCCGACGGTCGTGCGCGTGCTCTGGATCGTCGCGGTCGTACTCACGCAGGTGGCAGCGGTGGTCGCGTACCTGCTGCTGTGGGTGTTCGTGCCGCTCGCCGGCGAGGGTGAGCCCCAGGTGTCGACGCAGTCCCTGGCGACCGCCGCGGGCGACAGCCACTCGCGCGGGCTGCTGTTGCTCGGCGCGGCGTTCGTCGGCGTCGGCGCGCTCCTGCTCGCGCGGGAGCTGCCGCTGTTCGGCTGGCTGGGCTGGGGCTGGTTCGGGTGGGACTTCGGGCACTTGCTGTGGCCGACGCTGCTCGTTGCCGCGGGCCTCGCGCTGCTCGCGCGCGGGCGCGCGCCGTCGTAGCGCCGATGCGCCACCCGCTGCTGGAGGCGCTCGGCCGCGGCGTCGTGCTCGGCGACGGCGCCACGGGCACGGCGCTGCGCGCGCGCGGCTGGCGCGGGCCCACCGACCTCGCGGTGTTCGACGCGCCCGCGCTCGTGCGCGCGCTGCACGAGGAGTACCTGGCGGCCGGCGCCGAGCTCCTGCTCACGAACACGTTCGAGGCGAACCGCTCGCAGCTCGCGCGTGCAGGCTACGCAGACCGCGTGCGTGATGCGAACTTCCAGGCGGCGCGCATCGCGCGCGACGCGCGCGAGATCGCGGGCGTGAACGCGTTCATCGGTGGCTCGGTCGGGCCGATCGGGCGCGACCTCGCCGTGGGCGCGTGGACGATCGACGACGCGTACCAGGCGTTCCTCGAGCAGATCGGCGCGCTCGTCGAGGGTGGCGTCGACGCCATCGTGCTGGAGACGTTCCCCTCGCTGCGCGAGGCGGCGGCGGCGGTGCGCGCCGCGCGCGCGCTCACCGACCTGCCGGTGATCGCGCTGCTGAACTTCCACGCGGACCTCGCGATGCCGTCCGGGGAGGCGATCACGGACGCCGCGCGCGCGCTCGTGCACGAGGGCGCGAGCGTCGTCGGCGTGAACTGCGGCGTCGGGCCGCAGGCCGCGCTCGACATCCTGCAGGAGCTGGCCGGCGCAGCCGAGCAGCTCGGCGTGCCGCTCGCGGCGATGCCAAACGCGGGGCTCCCGCGCGTGGTCTCCGGGGAGGCCGCCTACTCGGCGGAGCCCGCGTACTTCGCCGATTTCGCACTGCGCGCGCGCGACCTCGGCGCGGCGCTCGTCGGCGGATGCTGCGGCACGACGCCGGCGCACGTGCAGGCGATGCGCGCCGCGCTGCACCCCGACCGCTCGATGGCGCGCGTGGTGCCGATCGGCGTCGCGCGCCACGGCGACGCCGCCATCGCGCCCGGCGCGCTCGATAGCTCGCCACCGCTCGACGAGCCGCTGCCCCAGGCGCAGGGCCTGCGCCTGCGCGACAAGCTGCGCGCGGGCAAGTTCGTGGTGTCGGTGGAGATCGACCCGCCGCGCGGCACCAACCCGCGCAAGGCGATCGAGGGCGCGCGACTGCTACAGCAGGCAGGCGCGGACGCCATCAACATCGGCGACTCGCCCATGGCGCGCGTGCGCATGAGCGCGCTCGCGCTCGCCGTGCTGATCCAGCGCGAGGTCGGCATCGAGACGATCATCCACCAGACGACGCGCGACCGGAACCTGATGGCGCTGCAGTCCGACCTGCTGGGCGCGCACGCGCTGGGCGTGCGCAACCTGATCGCGCTCACCGGCGACCCGCCGCCGGAGTCCTCGCAATCGTCGGCAGTGTGGGACGTGGACGCGATCGGCTTCATCCGCGTGCTGCGACGGCTCAACGAAGGCGTCGACTTCGCGGGCAACTCGCTCGGGCGCCCCACGGAGTTCTTCGTCGCGTGCGCAGCGAACCCGACGGCGGGCGACCTGGCGCTGGAGCTGCGTCGCGTGCGCGAGAAGATCGACGCGGGGGCGGACGTGCTGATGACGCAGCCGGCGTACGAGACGCGTGTCGTCGCAGAGTTCTTCGAGCGCCTGGGGCCGATCTCGATCCCGGTGCTGCTCGGCGTGCTGCCGCTGATGTCCTCGCGGCACACGGAGTTCATCCACCACGAGCTCGCGGGCGTGACGGTGCCGGACGCGGTGCGCGCACGCATGCGCGCGGCTGGCGAGGCGGGCGCGGCGGCGGGCCTGGAGATCGCGCTCGAGCACATCGCGGAGACGCGCGCGCTGCCGTTCGTCGCGGGCGTGTACGTGATGCCCTCGTTCGGCCGGTACGAGGTGGCTGCGGAGCTGGTGCGACGGATCGCCGGCGTCACGCCAGAGCGCGCATGAAGCGGAAGGTCGTCACGTGACGTTGCTGCAGCCATTCCTCGCGCGTTACGTGCGCGACCTGTTCGTGGGGACGAACAGCCTGACCGCGGCGATCGCCGACCTCACGCCCGACGAGCTGCACGCGCGCCCGCACGCGGACGCCAATTCGATCGGCTTCGACGCGTGGCACGTGTTCCGCACCGCGGACAACATCGTGCACTTCGTGTTCCACCGCGAGCCGCCGGTGTGGCGGCAGCAGGGTCTGGCCGAGGCGTGGGACCTCCCGCGCAACGTGCAGGGCACTGGCCTGCCCCCCGCCGAGGCGTACGCGATGCGCTTCCCGGAGGCGCAGGCGCTGGCCGGCTACGGCCGCGCCGTGGCCGCGGCGATCGTGCCGCGCATCGAGGCGATGGACGACGCGTTCCTCGCGGAAGCGATCGAGATGCCGCCGCTCGGCGCCACGACGCGGCTCGGCGCGCTGGGCACGAGCGTGCTCACGCACGGCTACGCGCACCTCGGCCACATCGCGCTTGCGCGCACGCTGCTCGGGCGGCCCAGCCTCACCTTCTAGGGTCAGTCACTCGCCGTGACGGGCACCTCACATGACAGGCCTGCTCGCGGCGTTCCGGCGCAGGTGCTGATGAGGCACGCCCGGCCAAGCCCATGAGTCCAGAGCCGCGCGGCGGCCGCGGCGAGGCATCGTGCTACCCTCGATCGGCAGCGCGAAAGGATGCAGCGATGCCCGCGCCGAGCCTGCACCACTTCTCCCCGCGCCCCAACCGCGCGCACGAGATCCCTTGGCTGGAGTGGGGTCCGGAAGTCTTCGAGCGCGCGCGCGCCGAGGATAAGCCGGTGCTGCTGGGGCTCTCCGCCGTGTGGTGCCACTGGTGCCACGTGATGGACGAGACCACGTACTCCGACCCGCGCGTGATCGCGCTGGTCTCCTCGCGCTTCATCCCGGTGCGCGTCGACAACGACACCCGGCCCGACGTGAACGGGCGCTACAACATGGGCGGCTGGCCGACGACCGCGTTTCTCGACGAGGACGGCGAGGTGCTCGCCGGCTTCACCTACGTGCCGCCGGACCGCATGCTCGAGTTGCTCAACCGCGTCAACGAAGCGTGGCACACGGGCCGCGACGAGGTGCGCGCCCGCGTTGCGGAGGTGCGGCGCCGTCGCGACGAGCGCGAGCAGGCGCCGCTCGCGTCCGGCGCGCTCGACGACGAGATCGTGCGGCGCATCCGGGCGGCCATCGACGCCGCGTACGACGTCGAGCAGGGCGGCTTCGGCGACGCGCCCAAGTTCCCGCACAGCGACGCGCTGCGGCTGCTCATACGCGCCGGCATCCGCGACGGCGACGATGAGGCGCTCGGGCGCGCGCGCTTCACGCTGCAGCAGATGGCCGGCGGCGGCAGCTACGACCACGTCGAAGGCGGCTTCTTCCGCTACTCCACGACCCGCGACTGGAGCGTGCCGCACTTCGAGAAGATGTCCGAGGATCACGGCGGCCTGCTGCTCGCGCTCGCCGAGCTCGGGCTCGCCTCGCCGGAGGACCGCGCCGTCGCGCGCGCCATCGTGGAGCCGACGATCGGCTACCTGGACCACACGCTCTCCGCGCCGGACGGGGGCTTCTACGGCTCCCAGGACGCCGACGAGGCGTACTTCGCGCTGGACGCTGATGCGCGCGTCGACCGCGAACGCCCGTACGTGGACGCGCGCGCGTACGCGTCCTGGACCGCCGGGCTGGCGCGCGCGTACCTCGCGTGCGGCGTGAGCTTCGACCGCGCGGACTGGGTGGAACGTGGCACGCGTGCCGTGGACTTCGTGTGGTCGCGCATGCGTGCGGGCACGGCGGGCATCTACCGCTACTACGACGGCACGCCGCACTTGCTGGGGCTGCTCGGCGATCAGGCGGCGATGGCGCTCGCGCTGCTCGACGCGTACGAGGTGACGGCGGACCCGATCTACCTCGACCGCGCGCGCCAGCTCATGCGGCTGATCGACGAGCGCTGGCGTGCGCCGGGCGGCGCGTGCTGGGACGTCGCGCGCGACCACGAGCAGACGGGCCTGCTCGCGCTGCCCACGCAGCCGCTTGCAGACAACGCCGAGGTCGCCGAGGCGTTCCTCCGCATCGCGCGGCTGACGCACGACGACCACTACCTGCGCATCGCCGACGAGACGCTGCGCGCCTTCGCGGCGAGCTACGAGGGTTACGGCCTGCTTGCGGCGTCCTACGCGCTCGCCGTCGACCGGTTGCTGGCGGGCGAGCCCGAGATCACCGTGATCGGCAGCGCCGACCCGGACATCGCGCCGCGCGCGCGGTCGCTGCACGGCGCGGCGCTGCGGCTGCCGCTGATCCCGCGCAGCGTGCAATGGCTCGAGCCCGGCCGCGACGACGTCGCGATCGCGCAACTCGGTCTGCCGCGCGATCGCGAAGCGGTGGCCTACGCGTGCGTCGGGCAGGTGTGCTCGGCGCCGGTGGGCTACGCCGGCGACCTCTGGCAAGCCGTGGTCGAGGCGCGCGCGGCGCCCGCGTACTGACGCACGCTGGGTGCCGTTGGGGCAATCGCACCGTACGCTGACCGGCACGACAGGAGGGTCGCAATGCTCGCTCGCCTCGTGCCTCGCCACGCGCTCGCACGGCTGGTGCGCCGCTCCGGCATCGCGCAGGACGCGCTTGTGCTCGCGCAGCGGGTGCTGGTCGCGCGTCAGCGCGTCGGCGCGCTCGGTGTCGTGCTCGACGATCGCGGGCGCGTGCTGCTCGCGGAGCACGTGTTCCGGCCGCGCTACCCCTGGGGACTGCCCGGCGGCTGGCTGAAGCGCCACGAGCACCCCGCGCGCGGCGTGGAGCGCGAGCTGCACGAGGAGACCGGGCTCGACGTGGAGGTCGTGCAGCTGCTGCTCGCGGAGCCGCACGGTCCGCACTCGGGGCGCGGCACGGCGCCCGGGCTGAGCATCGTCTATCGTTGCCGGGTGCGGCCGGACGGAGCGCCCGTGCCCGTGGCATGGGAGCTGCTGGGCGTCGCGTGGTTCACGTCGGCTGAAGCGATGCCGCTGCTGCGCCGCTTCGAGCAGGAAGCGCTGCGGCTCGCGCTGGCGAGCGCGGGCTTCGCGACCGGCACGGCCACTACCGCCGGCTCAGCGACGCCGGCGACGGGCTCCTGACGCGGCCGGCGGACGCTGATCCGCGAGCTTGCGCAGCGACCAGGCCGCCTCCAGATCGCGCTCGCTGACCTCGTGCACGTACGTGCCGAGCGTCACGAGGCCGCGGTAGGGGTGCAGCCCGCGGCAGTCCCACGCCTCGTCTGCGAGTTCGAGCGTCCACAGCAGCCGTTCGCGAAGCTCGAGGAAGTCGGACCACAGCTCGTGCAAGGACTGCTGCGCGAACGCGTGCTCGCCGGGCGCGAGGTACGCGCGGCGTTCGGCGATCGCCGCGCCGTCGCGCGCGAGCATCGCGCGGATCGCGCGCAGGTCCTCGCGCTCGGCCTCGCGCAGGAAGCCGGCGATGTCCGCCGCCGCCCACTCGTCCGGCGCAGGCCGCCACGCCGCTGCCTCGTGGTCCAGCCCGGCGAGCAGCTGCTCGACCTCGTGCGGGACCTCGCGCAGCGCCTTCAGCAGCCAGCGTGGGTTGGAGCCGTACTGGCGGGTGAGGTAGGTCACGCGGCGATCGTTGGGCGGCAGCCGCCGCCTGTCAACGCGGGACGCAGCGCGCGAGGTGGGCGTCGCGAGCGGCGCCCGTTTGACCGGGCCCGGGGCGCTGCTACGATGCCGCTCTCGTGAGCGCCGATACGCTGCCGTACGCGCTCCTGATGCTCCTGATCGAGCTCGCGGCGGGGTCGCTGGCGTTCGTGATGCTGTTCGACGCGCGGCGCATGGTCACCGGCGGCTACGTGCAGACCGCGGCGCTCACGGCCGCGCCGCTCGTGCTGCTCGCGCTGCTGGCGGCCGCAGGGGTGCATGGCCGCGCGGACATCGATGGCTACGTGCTGCGGCCGGACCGGCTGCCGGCGCTGCGCTGGCTGCTGGCCGCGAGCTGCGCCGCATCCGTCGCCTACGCCCTCGCGGCGCTCGCGGGGGGGCGCGCGTTGCGGCTCGCGTTCGGCGGCGTGGCGACGGTGCTGTCGCTCGTGTCGCTCGCGTGGCTCGCGGCCGTGGTCGGGGAGCCCGCGTGGTCGTACGCGGGCATGCTGGCCAGCATGCTCGCCGCGGCGGCCGCGCTGGGCGGCGCGCTGATGGCGATGCTCTGGGGCCACTGGTACCTCACGAACTCCGGGCTGCCGAAGGAGCCGCTGGAGCAAATGACACTGCTCGTGGCGGGCGCTGTTGCGCTGCAGCTGCTGCTGGCGATCGTCGCGCTGGCCGCGCCGGTCCGCATCGAGCCGCTCACGGAGTCCGCGTTCGGGGTGAGCCTGGCGGCCAACCCGGCGCTCTGGCTGCGGGTGGGGGTGGGGCTGCTGTTCCCGCTGGTGCTGGCGGTGCTGTCGTGGCGGGCCGCCTCGATCCGGGGCATGATGTCGGCCACCGGGCTCCTCTACATCGCCGTCGGCGCGGTGCTGGCCGGCGAGGTGCTGGCGCGTGGGCTGCTGTTCGCGTCGGGAGCCGCCGTCTGAAGCGTGCGCCGCGCTCATCGCCCATCGTTATACTGGTCGCAGCGCCCGCGCCTCCAGGCGGAGGATCCAGTGGCTGATCCCGTGCCGGTACCAATCCGCGGAGCCCTGGGAGACGTAACGTCTCCGGACGCGGTGCCCATCGCGCCGACGGATGACGAGCTGATGGCCGCGCTGATGCTCGGCGAGCTCGCAGCGTTGGAACGGCTGTACGACCGCTACGCCTCGCTGGTGTTCTCCGTCAGCCTGCGCGTGCTGTACGACCGTCAGCTCGCGGAGGACGTGACGCAGGAGGTGTTCCTGCGGCTGTGGCGGCGGCCGCAGTCGTACGACCCGGAGCGCGGCCGGCTGCTGAGCTGGCTGATGTCGGTAACGCGCAACCGCGCCATCGACGAGCGGCGCCGGCTCACGCGGCGCTCGCGCAGCGAGCAGTACCAGGAGCCGCCGCAGGAGCCGGTGCGCGAGCCGAACGTGCTCGACGATCCGCAAGTGGCGCTGGCGCTCACTGAGCTGCGGCGCATCGTGCGCGGGGCGATGAGCGCGCTGCCGCCCGCGCAACGAGAGGTGATCGAGTTGGGGTACTTCGGCGGCCTGACGCAGACGGAGATTTCCGCGCGCACCGGCGTGCCGCTCGGCACCGTGAAGACGCGCGTGCGGCTCGCGCTGCGCAAGCTCCGCGCCACGCTCGGTGACTTCGATGGCGGGACGCTCGAGTGACGCCCGACGAGCGCGACGACCTGCTCGCGGCGTACGCGCTGGGCACGCTGAGCGGCACAGATGCCGCCGCCGTCGAGGAGCTGATGCGCGCCGACGGCGGCGCGCGTGCCGAGCTGGCGGCGTACCACGAGATTGTCGACCTGATCGCGCTCAGCGTGCCGCTGCGTCGCGCCGACCCGGCGCTGCGCGATCGCGTCTTGCGCGCGGCGCGCCACGGCAGCGGCATCCGCATGGCGACGCGCTGGCGGCACGCGCGGCGCGCGACGCTCGGCGTTGCGGCGGCGATCGCGCTGCTCGCGGTCGCGTGGGCGCTCGACACGCGCGCCGAGCTGCGGCAGCAGTCGCGCGACTCGGCGGCGGTCGCCGCGATCGTGCGCGCGAACGCGAAGCAGCTGCAGCAGCTGCAGGCGGCCGGCGTCACGATGGAAGCGTCCGAGGACCTGCGCCAGCAGCTGCAGACGGCCGTCGCCGACCAGGAACTGGTGATCGCGATCACGACGGACCGCGCGGTGCGCACAAGCGAGCTCGACGTCACGTCCGCGGGGCATGGCGCGGTCGCGCGCTTCCTGTGGAGCGCGGCCGTCGGCGCCGGGGTGCTCGTCGCGCACGGCCTGCCGGCGCTGCCGCTCGACGCCGCGTACCAGGTCTGGCTGGACGACGGCAAAGAGCTCGTGAGCGGCGGCACGGCGCTGCCCGACGAGCGCGGTAACGTGACGAAGGTCGTGCAGCCGCGCCTGGAGAGCAGCCCGATCCGCGTGACCGTGGCTGTCTCCGCTTCCGGCGGCTCACCGACGGTCGGCCGTATCGTCGTACTTTCGGGCGCGATCGAGCGCTAGCCCCGTCGGCCTGCTCGCCGCCGGTCAGTCCGGCGGTGGGGGCGGCGCGGGCGGACGCGCGCGAGCGC
>CAMDBZ010000061.1 GCA_945889565.1 Thermoflexus hugenholtzii JAD2
CTGCAGTGTCTCCGGCGAGCGCTCGAAGAGCTCGAGCGTGCGGCCGAGCAGGTCGTCGAAGTCGACTGCGCCGTTGCGCCGCAGCGCGGCCTCGTAACGCTCGAACGTGCGCCCCACCACCTCCTCGAAGTACGAGCCCGCCCCGCCGAGCACGGCCGCCGGCGAGCGTCGCTCGTTCTTCGCGGCGGAGATCGCGGACAGCAGCGCGCGCGGGGCGAAGCGTCGCGGGTCCAGGGCGAGCTCGCCCGCGATCCCGCGCACGATCGCCATCTGGTCGTCGGTGTCATAGATCGCGAACTCGCGCGGCAGGCCGACGTGCTCGCCGTCACGGCGCAGGATGCGCGCGCAGATCGAGTGGAACGTCCCCATCGAGAGGTCCCGCGCGCGCTCGCCGAGCAGCAGCTCCACTCGCTCGCGCATCTCGGCGGCGGCCTTGTTCGTGAACGTGACCGCGAGGATGCGCCACGGCGGCACCGCGCGCGCGTCCACGAGCTGCGCGATGCGCTGCGCAATCACCCGCGTCTTCCCGGAGCCGGGGCCGGCGAGGATCAGCAGCGCGCCGCCGGGCATCTCGACGGCGTGCCGCTGGGCGGCGTTGAGCACGTCCTGCGAAAGCGTCATGCTGCAGTCATCCAGGCGAGCGGCCACGAGCCAGGTGCGTGCGCCGTACGCGAGCGGGGAGGCGGCGGGTGCGGCCGGCCGCGCGGCCGTGGCGCAGAGGCCCATGGTACGCTGTGGGCTCGGTTGCGGGAACGGAGCGGCGGGTGGACATGCTGATCGGGTGGCCCGGCGGCGAATGGCAGGCCACCGCACGGCTCGCCGGCACGATCGTCTTCGCATACCTCGCACTGCTCTGGCTGGCGACCATCCTCTGGGCGTACCGCGACATGCGCGCGCGCACGCGAGACCCCGTGTCGCTCGCCGTCGGCGTCACGCTCGTCACCGCCTTCCCGCTCTTCGGCGTGGCGCTGTACCTGCTCGCGCGGCCGCGCGACACGATCGCGGACGCATACGCGCGCGAGCTCGAGGACGCGGCGATGCGCGTCGAGCTGCGTGGCGCCGAGGCGTGTCCCGGCTGCCGCCGCGCGGTGCTGAGCGAGTTCGTGTTCTGCCCGTACTGCCGCTCGCGGCTGCGTGAGCCCTGCTCCAACTGCCCGCAGCTGCTCGCGGCGGACTGGCGCCACTGTTCTCGTTGCGGCGCTTCCCGCTCGCTGCGGGAGCCCTCGCGCGCTCCCGCAGAGCAGCAGCGCCCGCGCGTCGCGCGCGCCGCCGCCGGGGCCGCGCAGCAGCAGCCGCGCGAGGCCCGCGATGAGCAGCGGCGCCCGCCGGAAGGCGCGCGCCCCGCCCGCCGCGAGCCCGGCGAGCGTGCCGACCGGGCGGACGACGCGCCTCGCGTCGCCGCGCCGCGCGCCGGCGCCCGGCCCGCCGTGGCGCCCGATGCGGACCCCGATCGCTGAGCTCCGGCCCGGCCCGACTCGATGGCAAGAAACGAAGGAGCCGGCGCATGCGCCGGCTCCTTCATTGTAGTTGACGCGACCCTCGGGCGTTAGGCCAGCGCCTTCTCCAGTAGCGCCACGAACTCCTTGAGCGTCGCGTGTCGCCACGCGGGCGCCATCTCCCACGTCGCCGCGCGGTAGCGGTCCATCACGACCTGGCGCTCCGGGCCTTCCTCCTTGGGCGCGCCCGCGAGGATCTCGCGCAGCGGCACCATCTGCTCGTTCGCCAGCGCCGGACGCTCGATGAAGTGGCCGAGGTAGCGGTGGTCGCGGTCGTAGAACACGATTGTGGGCACGGACTCGAACTCCCCCTGGTTGAGGAACTCGGCCATGATGTCCTTGTTCTGGTCACGCATGAAGTGGCGCACTTCCATGCCCGTCAGCTCGCCGACCTTTGCCGCGACAGGCAGCCCGCGCCACACGTCCGGGCACCAGTCCTCGCCGATCACGAGCGCCTTGACGCCGTGCTTCTCCACGAGCGCCTTGAGCTTCGCGACGTCCGCCGGGTCCGGCGTGTATTCGTCGTAGTGGCGCTGGAACTCGTACTTGCGCTGGGTGATCGCCTCCATCCAGGCGCCGAACGAGTCGATGCCCGTCTTGTAGCGCTCCGGCGTGACGACCGAAGTCCCGCTGGTCATGTGTGTCCTCCTGAAATTCGCTCCGGTACCCTGCTCCGGTTCGGTGTCCGCAGTTTATCACGAAGCCGGCGCCTGCCCGGGGCACGGCGCCCCGGGGGGCCCTGAGCCGTATACTCGTGCCGTGCTCGCCGTGCGCTGGGTCGGCTCCGCGCTGTTCGTCGTCGCGGCGATGCTGTTCGTCGTGCTTTCGAACGTGCGCGTGGCGGCGCTGGAGCCGCGCGTGTACAGCTACTCGTTCTCCACCTACGACGCGCCCGCCGCGACCGGCATCGACCGTGCGCAGCTCGACTTCGCGGCGCGCGACATCGTGCGCTACTTCCGCGACGACCGGGAGCTGCTGACCACGCGCGTCGTCGTCGACGGCGAGGAGCAGGCGCTGTTCACGCCCAAGGAAGCGCTGCACATGCGCGACGTGAAGTCGCTCTTCGGCCGCGTGTTTCGGCTGCATGAGCTGGCGTTCGTGTACGTAGTGGCGTACGTGGGGGCGGTCTTCGTGTGGGCGCGCGAGCGGCCGCTGACGCAGCTCGCGCGCCTCTGCGTGTGGGCCGGTGCGCTCACCGTCGGCGTGCTCGCGGTGGCCGCTGGCGCGACGCTCGTCGGCTTCGACGCGCTGTTCCGCCAGTTTCACGTGCTCTCGTTCGCGAACGACTTCTGGGAGCTGGACCCGACACGCGACCACCTCGTGCAGATGTTCCCGCGCGACTTCTGGTTCGACGTCACACTCGGCGTCGGCATCGCCGCGATGCTCGAGGGCGCGCTGCTGATGCTGCTCGGCGTCTCGTTGCGCCTCTGGCTACAGCGCGGCGCCCGCGACCGCCGGCGCGTAGGCGCGCGCCCCGACGCGCTCCCCGGGGAGATCGACGTAGGCTTAGAGTCGACGTGAGCGAGCGCGGCTACGCCGACGCGAGTGGACTGCGCACCTACTGGGAGGCCCACGGCAGCGGCGAGCCGGTGCTGCTGCTGCACGGCGGCTTCGAGCACGCCGGCGCGCTCCCGCAGCTGACAGCCGCGCTGGCGGCCAGCTACCGCGTGATCGAGCCGGAACGCCGCGCGCACGGTCGCACCCCCGACGCTGGCGGCGAGCTGCACTACGAAGCGATGGCGGACGACACGCTCGCGTTCATGAACGCGCTCGGGCTCGCGCGCCCGCGCGTCGTCGGCTTCTCGGACGGCGCGATCGTGGCGCTGCTGCTGGCGCTGCGGCGGCCGGACCGCTGCGGACGGCTCGTGCTCGTCGGCGCGAACTACGACGCGAGCGGCCTGCAGCCTGAGTTCCTGCGCCTGGTCCGCGAGACGCCGCCCGAGCTGCTGTTCCCCGCGCTCGTCGATGCACAGCGCCGGCTGTCTCCGGACGGCCCGGAGCAGTACCGCGCGGTGTTCGATCGCGTGCGCCGCCTGTGGAGCGAGGAGCCGCACCTCGAACCCGCCGCGCTCGCGCGCGTCGCCTCGCCCACGCTGGTGCTCGCCGGTGACGCCGACGCCGTGCGCGTGGAGCACACCGTCGCGCTCTTCCGCGCGCTGCCGGACGCGCGCCTGTGCATCGTCCCGGGCGGCTCGCACGGCGTGCTCACGGAGCACCCCGAGTTGTGCGCGAGCGTGATCCTGGAGTTCCTGGCGGAGTAGGGCAACGCGACAGTGACTGCGCGCCGGTGACGACTATCGGGTAACGACTAGAAGTCGTCGTCCCAGTCGTCGCCGCCCATGCCGCCGAAGTCGTCATCGCCGTGGCTGTGGCCGTGCTCGTCGCCGCCGCCGAGGTCGAGCGCGTCGGCCGCGGGCGCGGTGCTGCTGCGGCCCACCGCGAACATCGACAGCCGCCGGTACGTGCGCTTGGACTTGCACTTGATGCACGCCACCGGCTTGTCGAGGTCCGCGATGCGGCGGATCAGCTCGAAGTCGGCGCCACACTTGCGGCATCGGTACTCGTACTGCGGCATCGTCTCTCCCCCCACTGCCGGCGCCACGCCCGGTCGCTGCCGCCGAGTCTAGCGCGCTCCGCAGCCGTGGTGGCCGCTCGCGCGAACCGCGCGTCCGGACCGGGCCCTTCGACTCTGGCTGCGCGGTCCGGAGCCCCTAGCCGGGTGCACAGCGCGGCCGGGCCGCGCGCTTCGGAGCGGGCCGCGCGGACCGGAGCCGCGCGGCTAGTCTAAATAGTCCTTCAGCTTCTTCGAGCGGGTCGGGTGGCGCAGCTTGCGCAGTGCCTTCGCCTCGATCTGGCGGATGCGCTCGCGCGTCACGCTGAACTCGCGGCCCACCTCCTCGAGCGTGCGCGAGCGGCCGTCCTCGAGCCCGAAGCGCAACTCCAGCACCTTGCGCTCGCGCGGCGTGAGCGAGGACAGCACATCCATCACCTGCTCCTTGAGCAGCTGGTGCGACGCTGCGTCCGCCGGCGCCAGCGCCGACTCGTCCGGCAGGAAGTCACCGAGGTGAGAGTCCTCTTCCTCGCCGATCGGCGTCTCGAGGGAGACCGGCTCCTGCGAGACCTTCATGATCTCGCGCACGCGTTCCGGCGGCAGTTCAAGCTCGCGGCCGATCTCCTCGGAGGTCGGCTCGCGGCCGTACTCCTGCACGAGGCGCCGCGAGATGCGCACGAGCTTGTTGATCGTCTCCACCATGTGCACGGGGATGCGGATCGTGCGCGCCTGATCGGCGATCGCGCGCGTGATCGCCTGGCGAATCCACCACGTCGCGTACGTCGAGAACTTGAAGCCCTTGCGGTAGTCGAACTTCTCGACGGCGCGGATCAGGCCGATGTTGCCTTCCTGCACGAGGTCCAGCAGCGACATGCCGCGACCGATGTACTTCTTCGCGACCGAGACCACCAGGCGCAGGTTCGCCTCGGTCAGCTGCCGCTCGGCGCGCTCGCCGTCGTACACGATCTTCTCGAAGTAGTAGCGGATCGCGCCGCCGTGCTCGCGGTCGAGCTTCTGCGCGAGGCCCTTCGGCGTCGGGAAGACCTTGGACTCGCCGCCGACGATCTCCGCGGCCCAGCGCACCTGTTCCGGCCGCATGATGTGCGTGATGATCGAGAGGCGGAACTGCGCGGCCTGCGCGCGGTCCGGCTCACACTTCAGGGCGGCCATCAGCGCCTGCTGGAGCGGCTCGTCCAGCTCGCGGTCGATCGTGGAGCGGAACAGCGGGTCGACGATGCGCTCGGACACCGATTGGCGCGGCAGGTCGAGGTGGCGGCTCACCACCTGGTACACCTGGCGCTCGCCGTGGAACTGGTCGAAGAGCCCGCACAGCACGTCGGCGTACGTCGGCTCCTGACCGTGCGCCTCGCGGTACTCCTTGCGGATCGCTTCGACGTGGATCCACTCTTCCATCGCGCGGGCGAGGCGCTTCTCGTCCTCCGCGGTGAGCAGCGGCACCTTGCCGATCTCGCGCAGGTACATGCGCACCGGGTCGTCGATGCCGACCGCCTCGTCGACGATGCGACGGGCCGCCTCGACGACCGCGCCGGCGCCGCGATCGATGTCGTTATCGATGCGCACCGTGATGCCGTTCTCGGACAGCTGCGACACGATCGAGGAGAGTCGATCGCGGCTGCCCTCGGCCTCCGGGATGGCGGCCAGCACCTCGGCCGCGGAGACGTGGCCGGAGCGCCGCCCTTTGGCGAGCAGCGCCTCCATGCCGGCCTCTTCGAACGTCTGGGTCATTCCTGCCTCCGCTCGGTCACCGCCCGTGCCCCCTGGTCCGCCGGGGCGAGGTCGGCGCTCGGTCCATCGTACCGCTCGTTATGGTCTGAAGCACGTGCGAGCACGCGCTGGCGCGCGTCCAGCTCCTGGAACTCGGCTGCGAGGAGCGCTGTGTCGTTCAGCGCCCCAATGGGCACCTCGTTCGCGGCTTCCGGCGGCGCTTCTCCTTCCGCCTGGACCGGGCGTGCGGCCCGCACCGCCGCGCGTGCCGCAAACTCCAGCACGGGCTCGCCCCGCTGGCGGGCGCCGGTCACTGCTTCCGCCTGGGCGAGCGCTACCGGCCGCACGCGCGACTGCGCGCGCCGCGTCCGCAGCCGCGAGGCGATCTGGGCGATGCCTGCCTCCACCTGCTTCGCGTCCCACGCCAACGGGTCCCAGGAGCCGGCGGCCCAGGCGCGGATGATGCCGTCGCGCTCCCGCAGCTCGTCGTCCAGCTCGTCGCGTCGCGCCTCGTAGTCCTCGCCGAACCCGCACCAGGCCTCGAAGAGCAGGCGATTGGTGGTGTCCTCAAACACGTCGCCGCGCAGGGCGCGGCCGGCCGCGACTGCGTCGGGGCGCAGCAGCTGCAGCAGCAGCAGTTGCGCCTCGCCGTCCGGGATCGCCGGCGCGCCGCGCGCCGCGCGCGCGACCGCTGCGGACGGACCGACAGGCGCGGGCCGCGCCGCACGCCCGCCGCGGGCCAGCAGCGCGAGCACCGTCTGCTCGTCGACCTGCCCGAGCCGCGCGAGACGAGTGACATAATGAGCGCGCAGTACCGGGTCGGTCGTCGCGGCGACCGTTGGCGCGAGCACCTCGACGGCGTGCGAGCGCGAGCGCGGGTCGCCCGCCACGATCGTGCTTGCAGCCGCGTTGAACAGGTGCTCGGCGACCGGCTGTGCCGCCTCCAGCAGCGCGCGCAGGCGGTCCGGGTCCGCGCGCGCCAGCGAGTCCGGGTCCTCGCCCGCGGGGAGCGCGACTACGCGGATATCGGCGCGCAGCACGTCCTGGTACGAGATCAGCCCGCGCCAGTCGATCGTCGGCGCTGCGCCGGTGGGCGCCGCGCCGGAGGCCACCTCGACACCGCGCAGCGCCGCCGCCGAGCCCGCGCTGTCCGCGTCGAGCATCAGCACGACGTTGGCGGTGTAGCGCTGCGCGAGCGCCATCTGCTTCTCGGTGATCGACGTGCCCATCGAGGCGACGACGTTGAGGATGCCGGCCTGGTGGCAGCCGATCACGTCCATGTAGCCCTCGACGACGACCAGGCGGTCGGCGCGGCGCGCCTCCGGCCCCGCGCGGTCGAGCCCGTACAGCGTGCCGCTCTTGTCGAACAGCGGCGTTTGCGCGGTGTTCAGGTACTTCGGTTCCTGGTCCGCGCGCAGCGCGCGTGCGCCGAAGCCGACCAGCCGCCCGCGCGCGTCGCGCGTCGGAAAGATCAGCCGGTCGCGGAAGCGGTCATACGCGCCGCGGTCGCCGGGCGCTGCGAGCCCCGCCGCGGCGAGGTCGCCCTCGGTGAAGCCGCGCGCGAGCAGGTAGTCCGTCAGCCCTCGCCACTCGTCCGGCGCGTAGCCGAGCTGCCACGCGTCGAGCGCCGCGGTGTCGAGGCCACGCTGCTGGGCGTACGCGAGCGCCGCTGCGCCGGCCGGCCCGCGCAGCGCCGCCTGGAAGAAGAGCGCCGCCGCCTCGTTGGCGCGCAGCAACCGCTCGTGCTCCTCGCGCGCGCGCTGCTCGCGCTGCGTGGGCGGCCGCAGCTCCACGCCCGCGCGCTCCGCGCAACGGCGCAGCGCCTCGCGGAAGTCCAGCCCTTCGATGCGGCGCACGAACTCGATCACGTCGCCACCGGTGGCGCAGGCGCCAAAGCAGTGCCAGGTGCGACGCTCCGGGTCCACGATGAACGAGGGCGTCCGCTCGCTGTGGAACGGGCAAGGCGCCTTGAACGAGCGGCCGCTGCGCACCAGCGCGGGCACGTAGCCCCGGACCGTCTCGACAATGTCGAGCGCCGCTTTCACGTCGTCGATGGTGCCCACTGCCTCAAGTAAGACACCGTCGCGCACGAAGCGTTACGCCCCGCTGGCGCCGCTCGGCGCTGCGGCCCGAGGGCGCCCTTCGATGCGCCCCGCGAGGTCGCGCTCGCGCGCCGCGACGCCGGCGAGTGCCGCCAGGCTCGGGGTGAGCGGCAGAGGTGTCGCCGCCTCCGCAGGCGCCGACCCAGCGGTCGTCGCCGCGAGCTCCGTGAGCAGCCGCAGCGTCTCGTGGCGCGCTCCGGCGAGGTCGTGTACTACCTGCGGAGGCGTCGGGCGGGCACGCGGGCCCGGGTTGCTCGCCAGCGGCCGCGGCGGCAGTCCAGCGGCGACGCGCGCCTCGGCCACCGCGCTGCGCTCCGCCGGCGCAAGCGCGGCGAGCGCGGCGATCACAGTCTCGCCCGGCGCGAGCTCCAGCGCGAAGTCACGCTCGCCCCGCGCCCCGAGCGCCGCCAGCAGCGCCGCGCGTCCCGCGTCCAGGCTGGCCGTGAGCTCGGCGAGCGCGCCGTCCGCCGTCATCGCGGGAAGCTGTCGTTAGCCGGGTTCGCGTCTGTGAGCGCGTCGCTCGCGAGCAGGATCGTGAGTCGCGCGACCGGCACGTTGCGCACCTCGGGGATGTCGACCTGCTCCGCAGCCTGCGGCGCGAGGTTCACGTTCGCCTCGGCGATCGCGAGCAGGCGCGTGGCGGGCGGGGCGTCGCGCACCGCGATGCGCACGAGGCCGACGATGGGGATCGGGCTGAGGTTGCGCACCTCGACGCGCAGGTGCCCATCGGTGGCGTCGAGCTCGGCCGCCGCCAGCGCGAGGTCGTTCGGCAGGTCCGGCGCGACCACCGCGTCGAGGCGGTTGTTATCGGTGCGGCTCTCGCGCGCGGTGGGATCGACCGCGATCTCGACGCTCACGGACGCGCGCCGCTGCACGAACTCGGTGTTCAGCACGGCCTCGAGCGCGTCGCCCGGCCGCAGCGGCTTGCCCGCGACGTCGATGCGGCGCGCGGGTCCGTCGTTCACCCGCGCGAACAGCCCCGCGGAGAGGTC
>CAMDBZ010000062.1 GCA_945889565.1 Thermoflexus hugenholtzii JAD2
GGGCCTAGCGGCGACGCCCGGGCCCGGGGGGCAGCCACAGCCGGGCGGGCAGCCGCAGCCCGGCGGCACGCCACAGCCGGGGGGGGCGGGCGCGGGTCAGCCGGCGAGCCCGGCCGACCGCGCGGCCGCGGAGGCGGCGCTGGCGCAGGCGCTGGAGGGGCTGGCGGACGGGGTGTCGCTTGAGGAGGCGCTGGCGATCCTCGACCGCGCGCGGCGCCTGAGCGAGCTCGGCAACCTGGACCGCGGGGGGCGCGGCGGGGACCCGAACGACCGCTAGCGGCGGAGCGGGGCGGAGCGGTTAGCGCGGGTGGGCGCGCTCCAGCCAGAGCAGCCGGCGGACGGCGCGCCGCAGCAGGCGGTCGCGCGCGCGGGTGTACAGGCCATCGAGGCGCTCGTCATCCGCAACGCGGGGGCGGCTGGGGTCGCCGTAGCGCGCGGTGACGTACGCACGGGCGAGCGGGGTGAAGTCGACGCGGGGGCGTACGAGGGCGCTGAGACGCGCGGCCGCCTCGAGCGGTGTCGCCTCCGGGCGCGGTGCGAGGCCGGCCCAGGCCGCGAAGAGCTGCAGCTTGGCCCAGCGGCGCGCGTCCGGGGGGAGGCGGCGGAAGGCGCTGTCCCAGGCGAAGCGAGCGCCCGCGCCGCCGACGAGCAGCAGCGCGGCGGCGGCGACGAGCCAGCCGAGCAGCCTGGCGACGAGACTCGTGTCGCTGGCGTCCGCGGTGGCGCCGTCCGACACGACGTCGACGACGCCGGGTTGCATGAGCTCGTCGGGCAGCGGGCCGTCCTCCGGGTTCAGGGACTCGCCCTGGGGAGCGTCCAGGAACGCGGAGTCGTCGCCAGCGCGCACGAGCTGGCCGCGCCCCGGGGTCGGGTTGAAGTCGACCCAGCCGAACGCGGGGAAGTAGACCTGGGTCCACGCCCAGGAGCGTTGCTCGCTGACGGTGAACAGCCTGGTCACGGGGTCGCGGTCCGCCTCATCGAGGGCGAAGCCGACGGCGACACGCGCGGGCACGCCGAGCGTGCGCAGCAGCACGGCCATCGCGGAGGCGTGGTAGTCGAAGTAACCGCGCCGCGCGTCGAACAGGAAGTACGCGACAGCGTCGCGGCGCGGGGGGCGCTGGCCGATCTTCAGGTCGTACGGGTAGTTCGCGCGCAGGTACTCCTCCACGCGCGCGGCCATGATGTAGGGCACGCGATCGCCGCGCGTGATCTGCTGCGCGAGCGTGGCGATTTCCGGGGGCAGGTTGTCGGGCAGCTGCAGGTAGCGCGCGCGCACCCACGGGGGGTAATCCGGCGACGCGGTGACCAGGCGGTCGATGGTGGCGGCGGAGATCGTGCCGACGGTGGCGTAGCGGCGGCCGTCGGCGAGGGCGCTGCCCGGCGCGAGCGCGAGCACGTCCTCGAGCGCGGCGCTCGTGAGCAGGTCCGCGTTGCGGTCGTCGGTGGCGAGCGGATCGCCGAAGGTGAGCAGGCGCTGGCGGCCGACGGGCTCGATCACCTCGACGGTCGCTTTGGCGGGCAGGCGGAACTGCGCGCGGGTGAGCGGCGTGCCGAAGCTCGCGGCGTCGACGGTGGTGCCGGGCAGCGCGTGGCCGCGCGCGTCGGTGAGCTTCCAGCCGGCGGAGGTGTACTCGTCGTAGACGGCGCCGCGCAGGTACATCGCCTCGTCGGCCTGGACGCGCAGCAGCGGGTCGGCGTCGAGCGAGATGCTGCCCTGTAGCGGCAGCACGTCGTCGAACTTGTGCAGGCCGACGGAGTCCTTCGAGCCGACGCCGATGAAGAGCCGGCCGACGCGATCGACGCGGTCGTTGACGGGTGCGAGCGCGCGTTCCCAGACGGTTGAGACGGGACCGAGGTTGTTGGCGGTGGGGACGATCCACGCGGCGACGACGAGCCCGAGGCCGACGACGCTGGCGAGCCACAGCACTTCGAGGGAGAGCAGCGGCGGCGCATCGGCGCGGTCGCCCTGCCACGCCTCAATGGTGCGCACGAGGTGGAGCCGCGCGAACAGCAGGATCGCGGCGAAGAGGAAGACGATGAACTCGGCGGAGGGCTGCCCGGGCAGGTAGGAGATGTTGGTAAGCAGCGCGACGCCGCCGGGGACGAGCGCGATCCAGGCGTTGCGCCAGCGCACGATCGCCCAGGCCGCGAGGTACGCGAGCAGCCACGACGCGAACGTGACGAGCAGCACGAACGGGAGCGGGTCCGTGGAGACGTTGCCCTCGCGCAGCGCGTCGACCCAGGCGCCGTTCCGCGCCCAGAGCTCGGACCAGCGCGCGACGACGCCGCTGTCGACGAGCGGTGCGGCGAGCCGCATGGTGTGCATGACCATGCCGAGCACGAGCACGGCGCCGGCCGCGACGCCGAGCAGGTACAGCCCCCACCCCGACGCGCGGGTGCGCGCGAGCAGCCAGCCGGAGCCGAGGCCGAGCATCGCGGCGACGCCGAGCGACGGCATCTCACCGACCCAGTCCGCGCGCTCGATCGATACGACCACGGCGAGCAGCGCGATGAGCACGAGCGAGAAGGTGAGCAGCTCTTCCCAGCCGCCGCGCAGCCCCTTCGACAGTGCTGTGTGGGGCGCGGGCGCGGGGCGGAGCGCGGCGGGGGTGGTGGTCACGGCGCGCCGCCCGCGGCGACCTCGGACCCGGCGGCGAGCACGCGGCCGATGTCGTCGGAGCGCTTGATCGTGTAGGTATAGACGCCGCCCGCCGCGAGCGTGCCGTAGATATCGAGCGCGCTCGGCGCGGGCGCGTACGTCTCGGCCTCGAGCAGCACGGCGGCGACTTTCACGCCACGGCTCTGGAGGCTCATCATCGCCATCACCCAGGCGTCGTCGGTGGACGGGGTGACGACGACGACGGTGGTGTGGCGGCCGAAGCGACGCGACTCCTCGAGCAGCAAGCTCGCGAGCGGCACGTCGCCCGAGGCGCGCGCGAGGGCGAGCGTTTCGAGTATGCGCGTGTAGTGGTTCGCGCCGCGGTCCGGCTCGTCGACACGCAGGTCGCTGCCGAACGTGATCAGCCCGACCGTGCGGTTGGCCGCAATGAAGTAGCGGGCGATCGAGGCGGCGATGGTGACGGCTGCCTCCTCGGTGCCCTCGAGGTCCTCGCCGACGTGCGCGGTCTGCTGCATGTCCAGCACGATCCAGACGTCGGAGGCGGGGTCGAGCTCGAACAGCTTGACCATGAGGTTGCCGGTGCGCGCGGTGGCGGGCCAGTGGATGCGGTTGTAGGAGTCGCCCGGTGCGTAGGGGCGCAGCCCGGCGACGTTGGGGGTGACGTTCTGGGTGCGGCGGCGGAAGCGGCCGTCGCCGGGCAGGTTCGCGGGCGGGATGTAGAAGTTCGGCAGCTCGGGCGCGTTCGGGTAGACGAGCACGGAGACCGGCTGACCGAAGGTGCGGCGGAAGCGGAAGAAGCCGAACGGGTCCGTGGCGGTGATCGCTAGCGGGCCGAGCTCGTAGAGGCCGCGGCGCAGCGCGGGCGTGTCGTAGTGCCACGCCTCGACGCCCTTCGCGCCGAGCGTGATCACGCGGCGCGCGCGATGGCCGGGCAGCGATGAGCGGTCCTCGACCTCGAGCCAGACTTTCGGCAGCCGCGACGTGGAGCGCACGACGATGCGTCCGTGCAGCGATTGGCCCTGAGACACGCGCGGCGTGCGTCGTTGCACGTCGACGTCGAGGCCGTCGATCATCGAGCGGGTCCACAGGTAGACGACGGGCACGACGAACAGCACGACGTACGCGAGCCGGAAGAGCAGCCAGAAGCCGGTGGCGAAGCCCACGACCACGCAGATGCCGGCGAGCAGCAGCGCCATCGCGACGTTGGGGTAGCGGCGCGTCCAGGCGCGGAAGCGGCGGAGTGCAGTCATCGCAAGCCGCCAGGGCGGCGCGGGGTGGTCACGCGTGGCCGTCGTGGCAGCGGCGCGAGGTCATCGGGCTCAGGCGCCGCCGCGTGCGCGGGCGCCAGGCACGGGCACGCGGCCGATGCAGTCGTCGACGACCTGCGCGCTGTCGACGTTGCGGACGCGGGCGCCCGGGCTGACGATCACGCGGTGGCCGAGCGTGGCGTACGCGAGCAGCTTGACGTCGTCCGGCTGCACGAAGTCCCGTCCGTCGAGCATGGCGAAGGCCTGCGTGGCACGCATGAGCGCGAGCGAGCCGCGCGGCGAGGCGCCGAGGTAGACGGACTCGTGCTCGCGCGTCGCGTTCACGAGCGTGACGATGTACTGCTTGATCAGCGGGTCGATGTAGATCGAGCGCACGGCGGCCTGCAACTCCAGCACCTCGGAGGAGTTCGTGACCTGCGCGAGCGATTCGATGGGGTGGCCGCCCTGCTGCGCGTCCATGATCAGCACCTCGTCTGTGGGCGAGGGGTAGCCGAGGTGGATGCGCATGAGGAAGCGGTCCAGCTGCGCCTCGGGGAGGGGGAAGGTGCCCTCGTACTCGATGGGGTTCTGGGTAGCCATCACCATGAACGGGTCGGGGACGGGGTGCGTCACGCCATCGACGGTGATCTGGCGCTCCTCCATCGCTTCGAGCAGCGCGGACTGGGTCTTGGGGGTGGCGCGGTTGATCTCGTCGGTGAGCACGACCTGGGCCATGAGCGGGCCGGGGCGGAACTCGAAGTCCCGCGTGGCCTGGTTGAAGACGGAGACGCCGGTGACGTCCGAGGGCAGCAGGTCCGGGGTGAACTGGATGCGCTGGAAGCTGCACCCGGTGGAACGCGCGAGCGCGCGGGCGAGCATGGTCTTGCCGACGCCCGGGACGTCCTCGATCAGCAGGTGGCCGCGGGCGAGCAGGCAGACGAGCGCGAGGCGCGTCTCGTGTGCCTTGCCGACGATCACGCGATCAACGTTCGCGTGGATACGGTCGGCAACGACGCGGGGCTCTTCCACCCCCACTCCCTCCGCGGTGCGGCGCGCGGCCGCGTCCAGTCGTGCGCTGCGCTGGAATGCGCCGCGCGCGGCCCTCAGGCGCATCAGTATAGCAACGCGGCGGGCGCGTCCAGCGGATTGCGCGAGCGCGGCTAGACTGATGGCTGTTCGCGAAGGAGAGCGATGACGATGGGACGCGAACGCCCGGGCGCGCCGCGGTGGCGGCGGCGGGCGGTGCTGGCGCTGGGCGGCGGCGCAGCGGTGGGCGTGCCGCTCGCGGTCGCACTCGCGGCGCGCGGGGGCGCGCCATCGCGCGCCGCCGACGGCGCGGTGCTGCTCGCGGGCGAAGACGGTGCGCCGGTGGCGCCGCGCCCCGCGGGGACGGGGCCCGCGCGCACCTCGACGCCGACCGCGACCGCGAGCCCGACGCCTGTGCCCACGCCGGTCGCGCTTGCGCTGGAGCTGGCGCCGGGGGCGGAGGTCGGCATCGGCGAGACGCTGCGCGTGCGCGCGCGTGTGCCGGGCGCGGCATCGGCGACGCTGGCGTTTCGCGGCGCGGCGTACCGCGCGGTGGTGGGCGCCGACGGGGTGATCTGGGCGGTGCTCGGCGTGCCGCTCGATGAGCAGCCGGCGGAGCACGAGCTGGTCGCACGCGCGCTGTCGGCCTCGGGCGCGGTCGTGGGGACGGGCGCGGCGCGGGTGGCGGTGGTGACAGTGGAGCGGCCTGTCGACTACCTGCAGCTGACGGCGGACCAGGCGTCCGTGCTGACGCCGGAGGCGGCGGCGCGGGAGAGCGCGCTGCGGGCGGCGCAGTTCTCGGCGTTCGATGGCGCGCCGCGGTGGCACGGCCCGTTCCTGCAGCCGACGACGGGGTCGTTCACGACGCGCTTCGGGCAGGGGCGCTCGATCAACGGCGGCCCGATCGGCGGCTTCCACACGGGGCTGGACATCGGCGCGCCGGAAGGCACGCCGGTGGTCGCGACAGCCGACGGGCGCGTGGCGTGGGTGGGCCCGATGCCGATCCGCGGCAACTCAGTGCTGCTGGACCATGGCGGCGGTGTGAAGAGCGGCTACCACCATCTTTCGGCGACGCACGTGGTGGAGGGCGAGTTCGTGGCGCTGGGCACGCCGATCGGGCTCGTCGGCGCGACGGGGCTGGTGACCGGCCCCCATTTGCACTGGGAGGTCACGCTGTGGGGCGTGAACGTGGAGCCGCTGACGTGGACGCGCGAGGAGTTCGGGCCTGCCTAGGTCACTCGCCGTGACGGGCACGGGTCACGGGTCGTTGGCGTGTGCGAGCGGGCCGGAGCCGTCCACATCGCTCGCGCCATTCGAGGATGGACGCAGACGGAATCGCCCCACGAGCGCTGTGCGCCTCAGGCCCTGGGGTGCATCCCGTCCGTGAACTCCAGCAGCTGCGCGGCAGCGACGAGCGCCGCGGTCTCCACGCGGAGCACGCGCGGGCCGAGCGTCACAGCGAGCGCGCCGGTCGCCTCGAAGCGTTGCAGCTCGCCGGCGGTCCAGCCGCCTTCGGGGCCGACGAACAGCGCGATCGCGGCCGGTAGGGGGAACGCGGCGAGCGCCTCGCGCGCGCTGCGCGTGGCGCGCGGGTCGGCGACGACGACGAGCGCGCCGGGCGGCGGTGCGCCGCCGAGCGCGGGCACGACCGCGCGCCCGCACTGCTCGGCGGCCTCGACGGCGATGCGACGCCAGCGGTCGTAGCGGCCGGGGCCGGGCTGCAGCACGGAGCGGTCGGCGGCCAGCGGGAGCAGCTGCGCAACGCCGAGCTCGGTCGCCTTCTCGACGAGCCAGTCGCCGCGCCCGCCGCGGGGGAACGCGCACGCGAGCGTGAGCGGCACGGGCGGCTCCGGGAGCGCGGGCAGCGGCGCGCCGAGGCGCAGCGCGACGACGTCGCGGGCGGCAGCAGCAACGGTCGCGGCGCGCTCGTGGCCCGCGCCGTCGAAGACGGCGAGCGTCGCGCCTGTGCGCAGCCGCCACACGTCGCGCACGCGATGCGCTGTCGGGGTGTCGAGCGTGAGCGCGTCGAGCGCGAACGCGGCGGGGTCGAGGTAGAGGCGGTGCGCGCTCACGCGGGCCGCCGCGCACCCCGCCTTGCAACCAGGCAGCGCCAGTCGGCCTCGGCGCGCTCATCGATGGGTTCGAGGCCGGCGGCGCGGGCGGCCGCCGTGATCGCCGGGGCGGTGGCCTCGAGGAAGCCTGAGCCGATGAAGCGGCCGCCCGGACGCAACGCCGCCGCGACCGCAGGCAGCAGGTCGGCGAGCACGAGCGCCGAGATGTTCGCGACGACGAGGTCGGCGGCGGGTGGATGCGGCCAGGGCCACGCGGAGCCGAGCGAGCCCGCGGCAGCGTCGATGCGCTGCTCGACGCCGTTGAGCGCGGCGTTGGCGCGCGCGACCGCGACGGTCGCGGGGTCGATGTCGACGGCCTGCACGCGGCGTGCGCCGAGCAGCGCGGCGGCGACCGCGAGGATGCCGGAGCCGCTGCCGACGTCGATCACGTCGTCGCCGGGCGCGAGGTGCGCGTCGAGCGCCGCCAGGCAGAGGCGGGTCGTCTCGTGCTGGCCGGTGCCGAAGGCGGCGCCGGGATCGAGCACGAGCACGACTTCGCCGGGACGCGCGGCGTACGGCTCCCAGGAGGGGCGCACGACCAGGCGCGTGCCGATGTGCTGGGTGCGGTAGAACTGCTGCCAGGCGTCGGCCCAGGCGTTGGCGTGCACCGGCGTGTAGCGCACGCGGCCGGGCGGCGCCACGAGCGGGAGCGCGCGCAGGCTGGCGCGGAGCGCGCGTCGCGCGTGCGGGGGGAACGGCGCGCGCACGCTCGCGCGCAGCACGGTGGGGTCGCCGGTCAGCTCGTAGCTGAAGTCCGCGTCGTCGAGCGGGCGGATCGTGGGCTCGATCGACACGCCGTCCGGGGCCACGCTGCGCAGCAGGTCCGCGACGGTCTCTGCATCGGCGGGGGCGACGGTGAGCCGCAGCTCGATCCATTCGGCGGCGGGCAGGGGCAAGGACTAGCCGCCGAGCGCGTCGCGGATGCGACCGAAGAGCGAGCCACCGGCCGCGCTGTCGTCCGCCGACGCGGGCGTGCCGAAGGAGTCGCCGAGCTTCGCGAGTAGTTCGCGCTGCTCGTCCGTGAGGCGCGTGGGGGTTTCCACCTTAAGGCGCACGAGCAGGTCGCCGCGCCCGCTGCCGCGCAGGTGGGGGACGCCACGGCCGCGGATCGTATAGGTCTGCCCGGGCTGCGCGCCCGGTTCGATCTGCAGCGGTACGGCGTCGCCGTCGAGCGTCGGTACCTCAACGTTCGCGCCGAGGGCGGCCTGCGAGATGTTGAGCGGGAGCTCGTGGATGAGGTCGGAGCCGTCGCGGGTGAACTGCAGATGCGGGCGCACGCGCAGTAACACGTACAGGTTGCCGGATGGTCCGCCGCGCGCGCCGGCGTCACCTTCGCCGGAGACGCGGATCTGCGCGCCCTCGTCAACGCCGCCGGGAACCTGGATCGTGCGCTTTACGGCAGCGCGACGGTGGCCGCGGCCGCGGCAGGCGCCGCAGGGGTCCGTGATGATCTCGCCTTCGCCGCTACAGCGTTCGCAGGTGGCGATGTTGACGAACTGGCCGAAGAGCGACTGCTGCACGCGGCGGATCTCGCCGGCGCCCTGGCACTCGGGGCAGCTCGTCGGGCGGCTGCCGGGCATCGCGCCGACGCCACGGCAGTCGGCGCAGCGCTCGACGCGTTCGAACTGCAGCTCGCGCTCGGCGCCGAACACCGCGTCCTTGAAGTCGACGGTGATGGTGGTGCGCAGGTCGGAGCCGCGCTGGGGGCCGGCGCGGCGCGTGGCGGTGCCGCGGAAGAAGGCGTCGAAGATGTCGCCGAAGCCGCCGAAGCCGTCGTGCCCCTGGAAGCCCTGCGCG
>CAMDBZ010000063.1 GCA_945889565.1 Thermoflexus hugenholtzii JAD2
CAGCACGCAGCGTTGCTGCTGGTGATCACGGCCGGGGTCAGCGCGGCATGGCTGGTGGCGCGCGACGAGCCGATGCGCGAGCCGGCAGCGAACGCCGCATTGCACATACCGGGCGGATTCGGCGTCACGTCGCTTGCGAGCGACGCGGCCGCCGCGCCGCCGCAGGCGACGGGCGCGTTCGTCGCGGGCCTGCCGATCGAGCTTGCAGCCGCGTCAGAGGTGCGCAGCGCGTTCTCGCTCGCCGTTGAGGCGGCGGCGTTCCGCGTCACGGACGGCATCGTGCAGCAGCCCACGGCAGCGGCAGCGGCGACCGCCGAGGCCGTGGCAGCGGCGCCCCTTCCCTCGACCGCACCATCCGTGGCAGCGGCCGCCCGCGCGACCGCGACGCCGCTCGCTGAGCCCACACCGGCGGTCGTGCAGGTCACTGCGCCTGCGACGGCTGCGCCTGCCGTCGCTGCCGCGCCGGCGGCCGCTCGCCACGCGACGCTCGCGGACCTCGAGGCGGCGCTGGCGCGGAGCCGCTGGCCTGCGGAGCTGTGGCCGCGCGTGATCTCGGTGGCGGGGTGCGAGTCCGGGACGGATACGAACCGCGACGGCTACAAGGACATCTTCGACACGCACGCGATCGGGTCCGGGGGGACGACGTACGGGGTGATGCAGGTGCACCGCGGCCACCGCTTCGCCGTGCCGCTGGACCTGTTCGCGCTCGACGACAACCTCGAGGCGGCATACATCGTGTGGGAGCGCGCGGGCGGGTCGTTTGCGCCGTGGGGCTGCCGCTAGCGCGCTCGGCGCGCGCCAATCGTCCTCGATCGAGCGCTTCGCACATCGTGACCCGTCTCGCGCGAGGGCGCCGGGGCATCGCGCTACGTAGGCAGCGCGATGCCGATCGCAGCCGCGAACGCCTCGACGCGCGCGGCGAGCGCGGCGCGGTCGGACGCGATGAGCGTGACGTGGCCGAGCTTGCGCGCAGGGCGGGGCTGCTTGCCGTAGCGGTGCACGTGCGCGTGCGGGTCGGCGCGCAGCAGTGCGTCGAGCGGCGGCGCCTCGCCGATCAGGTTCAGCATCGCGCTGTAGCCGACCGCGCTCGTGGAGCCGAGGGGCAGGCCGAGGCCCGCGCGCAGGTGTTGCGCGAACTGGCTCGTCTCTGCGCCTTCGATGGTGCCGTGACCGGAGTTGTGCACGCGTGGCGCGAGCTCGTTGACGAGCAGCCGGCCGTCGCGCTCGAACAGCTCGACCGCGAGCACGCCGACGTAGTCCAGCGCCTGCAGCACGCGCGTGGCGATCGCTTCGGCGGCGGACTGTAGCTCGGCGCTTGCGTGCGGGGCGGGCGCGAGCGCGAGGCGCAGGATGCCGTCGCGGTGGTGCGTTTCGATGAGCGGGTAGCAGGCGATCGTGCCGTCCACGGCGCGGGCGGCGAGCAGCGCGAGCTCGCGCTTGAACGGCACGAACGCCTCTGCGACGAGCGGCACGCCGCCGAGCGCGTCCCACGCGCCGTCGAGGTCCGCGGCGGTGCGCACGACGCGCTGGCCGCGGCCGTCGTAGCCGAGGCGGCGGCTCTTGAGCACGGCGGGCAGCGCGACGCTCGCGACGGCGCGCGCGACGTCGTCCGCGGCGTCGATCGGCGCGAAGTCCGCGGTGGCGACGCCGAGCTCGCTCAGGAACTGCTTTTCGAGCACGCGGTCCTGCGTGAGCGCGAGCGCGCGCTCCCCCGGGAACACGCGCACGCCGCGCGCCGCGAGCGCACGCACGGTGGCGACGGGCACGTTCTCGAACTCGTAGGTCACGCAGTCGAGGCCGGCGGCGAAGGCGTCGAGCGCGGCGGGATCCTCGTACGCGCCGCGCACGCGCTCCGCAATGCCGTCCGTCGCGGCGTCGAGCACGGGGTCGAGCACGCGGAAGCGCAGGCCGAACGGGTAGCCCGCGAGCGCGAGCATGCGCCCGAGCTGGCCGCCGCCGAGCACGCCGATGAGCACGCCGGCCGCGTCCCCGGCTACGGCTGCACGCGCGGGTCGGGCGCGTCGAGCACGGCCCGCGTCTGCGCCGCGCGCCACTCGTGCAGCGCTTTCGCGATCGCGGGGTGGTGCGGCGCGAGGATCGCGGCGGCGAGCAGGGCGGCGTTGATCGCGCCGGCGCGGCCGATCGCAAGCGTTGCGACGGGCACGCCGGCCGGCATCTGCACGATCGAGAGCAGCGAATCGATGCCGTGGAGGGCGTGCGACTCGACGGGCACGCCGAGCACGGGCAGTTGGGTCTTCGCGGCGGTCATGCCGGGCAGGTGCGCGGCGCCGCCGGCGCCGGCGATGAGCACGCGCAGGCCGCGCGCCTCGGCGGTGGCGGCGTACTCGAAGAGCAGGTCCGGGGTGCGATGGGCGGAGACGACGCGCGCCTCGTACGGGACGGCGAGCGCGTCGAGCGTTTCGGCGGTGTGGGCCATCGTCTCCCAGTCGGAGCGCGAACCCATGACGATGCCGACGAGCGGCGCGGCTCCGCGAGTCCGATCGGCCGTCGTCATCGTGCCCTCCGCGGGTGCGCCCGGCTGGCGCCATGGTACGCGGCGCGCGTGGGGCGGGCCACGAGCGTGCCGGCGGGCAGACGTTATACTCCGGCCGATCGCGAGGGACGGGACTGGGGGACATCGATGGCCGGTTCGGAGCAGACGATCGAGCAGGGCGGGGTGCGCGTGAGCGGCTACCTCGCGGAGCCGCCCGGGGGCGCGGCGCGCGGGGGCGTGGTGGTGCTGCAGGAGTGGTGGGGGCTGAACGACGACATCCGCTCGATCGCGGACCGCTTCGCAGCGGAGGGTTACGTCGCGTTCGCGCCGGACCTGTACCACGGCACGCTCGCGAACGAGCCGGCCGAGGCGCAGAAGCTCGCGATGTCGCTGGAACAGGACGTCGCGGCACGAGAGATCGATGCGGTGATCGGCTGGCTGAAGTCGGCGCGGGGCGCGCGGAAGGTGGGGTGCATCGGCTTCTGCATGGGCGGCGGGCTGGTGCTGTCGACGGCGATGCGGCCGACGGCGCAGGTGGACGCGGGGCACGCGTTCTACAGCGGGAACATCCCGACGGCGGATCAGGCGGCCGCGATCCACATTCCAGTGATGGGTTCGTACGGAGCGCTGGACGACTACATCCCGCAGGAGAAAGTGATCGCGCTGCGCGATGCGCTGCAAGCGGGCGGCGTACCAAACGACTTCCGCATCTACGAGGGCGCGGGGCACTCGTTCTTCAACCACGGTGCGGCGTACCACGAGCCGTCCTCCGCCGACGCGTGGCAGCGCACGCTGCGCTGGTTCGGTACGCACCTGGCGAGCTGAGCGCAGCGCGGGTGCGAAGACGGGCCGTTCCACGTGCGGCATCGTCGACTCGGATCGAGCAGCTCGTGCAGCGCGGGGTGTGGTCCGAGCGTGTGCGTGGCACATCCGTCGGGCCGAGCACGGCGTAGTGACGTTACCGACGCGCGGAGAGGCGCGCGGAGCGAACGCGTGTGTGATAGGCTCCCGCCCCACACCGCCCCCGCGTGCGGGCATGCCCGCTGATCGAAGGAGCCGAACGTGCGAAGGAAGTGGCAGAGCGTGGCGCTTGGCCTCGCGGTCGTGCTGCTCGCGGCCGGGGCGCTCGGATGTGCGAAGCGTCAGGCTGCGACCAGTAGCGGCTCGCAGGTGGGCGGGCTCGGCAGCGTGCGCACGCAAACCCCCGACCCGACGGGGTTGCAGGCGGTGCTGGGGGCGCAGGGCGGCGGCCGCGCGAGCGGCACCGCGGAACTGCTGCCGGGCGACAGCGGCAGCAAGATCGCAGTGACGCTGCAGGGGCTGGCAGCAGGCGCGTACACGGGCTTCATCTACCACGTCAGCTGCGACGGCGCGGGCGAGAAGCACGGCCCGCTGGCCGCGTTCACCGCGGCTGCCGACGGCGCGGGCACGAGCACCACGAACTTCATCACGCTGCGGCTGGTACATTTCGCGGAGGACGTGCACTTCATGGCGATCCACTCAGGCACGTCGGACGCGCCCGGGCCACTGGTGGCGTGCGGCGAGATCAAGGCGAAGCCCTAGCAGGCCGGCTGCGCTGACCGCGGCGATCGTCCGGGGGCGCCCCGGCGGGGACGCGGGAGCCGCCGCCCCGCCAGGGGTCAGTCGGTGTCGCGCGCGGTGTGCTCGTCCTCGAGCTGCTGGGTGACGCTGACGACGACGGTGTTCGAGCGGTGGCGCAGCGCCTCGCGCAGGCGGTCCGCGGTGCGGTTGTGAAGGTATCCCTGCCACCAGTGCGTGGCGACGAACTCCGGGAGCACGACCGTGAGTGGGACGTCGTCTGGGATGTTCAGCGCGTCGATGTACGCCATGAAGGGCGCCTGGAACGTGCGGTAGGGCGAGTCCAGGATCGCCAGCGGCACGTGCGGGAAGCGCATCTCCCATTCCGCCTCGAACTCGCTCGTGTCCGCGCCTTCGTCGGTCACCACGTGCAGCGCAGTGACGTTGCTCGACATCTCGGTGGCGAAGGCGACGGCGCGCACGACGGCGAGGTTGACCTCGCCGACGGGCACGACGACGGGGCGGTCCTGCGGCTGCCGGAGCCGCGGCACGGTGGCGCCGGGCGCGAGCGCCAGCCTGCGGCGCACGAAGGCGTAGTGGCGGTTGATGGAGTAGAGCCCGAGCACCATGAGCGGGATGATGATCAGCACGATCCACGCGCCGAACGCGAACTTCGTGTAGGCGATGACGATGGCGGCGGCGCCGGTGGCGACCGCGCCGACGGCGTTGATGACGACAGCGCGCCGCCACCCGCGCTCGCGGAGGCGCCGCCCTCGACGCACCATGCCCGACTGGGAGAGCGTGAACGCCACGAACACGCCGATGGCGTACAACGGAATCAGCCGGTGCGTGTCGGCCTGGAAGGCGACCAGCAGCGCCGCCGCGATCGTGCCGAGCACGATGATGCCGAAGGAGTAGGCGAGCCGGTCGCCGCGGAAGGCGAACTGGCGCGGCAGATACTCGTCGCGCGCGAGGATCGACGCGAGCAGCGGGAAGCCGTTGAAGGCCGTGTTCGCCGCGAGCACGAGGATCGTCGCGGTCGTGGCCTGGAGCGCGTAGTAGAAGACGTTCTCGCCGCCGAACGCGAGGCGGCCGACCTGCGAGATCACCGACTCGTCCTCGGCGGGCACGACGCCGAAGCGGACGGCGAGGAACGTGGCGCCGATAAAGAAGACACCGAGGATGACCGCCATCCACGCCATGGTGGCGGCGGCGTTGCGTGACTCGGGCGGCTTGAAGGCCTGCACGCCGTTCGCGATCGCCTCGACGCCGGTGAGCGCCGTGGAGCCGGAGGAGAAGGCGCGCAGCACGAGGAAGAGCCCCATCGCCTGCACCGCCTCGACCTCGTGGCGCGCGGGTGCGGACTCGCTGAAGCTCGCGCCCTCGATGTCGCCGACGAGCAGCCGCACGACGCCGACCACGAGCATGCCGCCGAAGGTGGCGATGAAGAGGTACGTCGGCACGGCGAACACGCTGCCGGCCTCCCGCACGCCGCGCAGGTTGATGGCGGACATCAGCACGATGCCGCCCACCGCCAGCTGCACGCGGTAGTCGACGAGCTCCGGCAGCGCCGAGGTGATGGCCAGGACGCCGGCCGACACACTCACGGCCACGGTCAGCACGTAGTCCGTCAACAACGCTGCGCCGCCTACGAGCCCGGGCCAGCGCCCGAGGTTCTCCCGCGCCACCGAATAGGTACCGCCGCCCTGCGGGTACGCGTGCACGGTCTGGCGGTACGACAGCACGACGATCGCCAGCAGCACGGCGATGGCGAAGGCGATCGGCAGGCCGACGTTCAGGCTCGCCGTCCCTGCGAGCATGAGCGCGAGCAGGATCTCCTCGGTCGCGTAGGCGGAGGACGAGAGCGCGTCGGAGGAGAAGATCGCGAGCGCTTTGACCTTGCTCAGGCGCTCCTCGATGGCGCGGGAGGTGGCGAGCGGGCGGCCGAGCACGCCGTAGCGCAGCTTCTGGCGGAGGCGAGACAGCCCGGAGTGTGGCTCTTCGGCGCGCAACGTCGCCTCATAGCGGCCGTCGCCGGTGCGCACGACGGTGCGCTCGGCGGCGCGGGTGACGCGCACGTAGCGGGTGCCGGGCTTTGCGCCGCGCCGCACCTCGCCGATGCGGAGCTCGGGGGCCAGGCGGCGGGCGGCCGGCTCGGGCGGGGGTTCGGGGGCGGCGGGTGCCGCGGCGCGTGCGCCCTCGTCAGGCGAGGGCTCGTCGGTCGAAGGATCGTCGGTGGGCGGAGCTCCGGTCATTCGTTCGAGCGTACGCACAGCCATCGCCGGGGGCAACGCACGCATCACGCGAAGCGGGGAGGCCAGCGCCTCCCCGCTTCGCGTGATGCGTGCGCCCGGAGCGTGCGGCGCGGCTCCGCGGTTAGTCGTCGCCGGCGGCGGGCAGCAGCTGTCGCGCGCGCGCCGGGCCACCCTCGACGCGCAGATCGGGCAGCCAGTGCAGCCACTGCGGCAGGTACCAGTTGCGCTCGCCGAGCAGCTCCATCGCGGAGGGCACGAGGATCGTGCGCACGATCGTGGCGTCGAGCAGCACCGCCACGCCCAGCCCGAAGCCCATTTGCTGGAACATCACCATGTCGCCCAGCGCGAATCCGCCGAACACCGCCACCATGATCAGGGCGGCGCCGGTGATGATGTTGGCGGTAGAGCGCAGGCCGAAGGCGACCGATCCCGCGTTGTCGCGCGTCTGGTCGAAGCGCTCGCGGATACGGCTGAGCAGGAACACGTGGTAGTCCATCGACAGCCCGAACAGGATCGTAAACAGGAACAGCGGCAGCCACGCCTCGATTACCGGCGAGCGCTGGAAGCCGAAGAGGTCGATGAGGAAGCCCTCCTGGAAGACGAGCACCAGCAGGCCGTACGCGGCGCCTACGGACAGCAGGTTCATGAGAATCGCCTTCAAGGGCACGACGATGGAGCGGAACACCATCATCAGCAGGATGAAGCTGAGCGTGAGCACGAACGCGAAGACGATCGGCGTGTAGCGATCGACCTGCGCGAAGAAGTCGACGTTGCCGGCCGACAGCCCGCTCACCAGCACGTCGGCGCCGCTGCCGGCGAAGGCCTGCGGGATGATCGTCGAGCGCAGGTCGCGCACCGCGTCGAGCGACGCGTCGCCCGCGGGGTCGCCCTGGATCGCCACCGACAGCACACCGACGTCGCGCCGCGGGCCCGCGAGCAGGGTCGCCTCAGCCGACTGGCCGTTCGAGGTAGAGAAGCGCGGGTCCGCCTTGAGCGTAGCGTTCAGCTTGCTCACGGCTGCCTGCACCGGCGCGGCGGTGACATCGGCCGCGGTCACGACGATGTCCGTGGGCTGGGCGAGGCCCTGCGAGAAGTCGCGCGCGAGGATCTCGTTCGCGCGGTGCACCTCGGTGTTCTCGGGCAGCTGCTCAGCGCCTGCCAGGCCGAGGTTGATGCTGAAGTACGGGATGGTCAGCGCGACGAGCAGCGCGGTGGCGCCGATCACGCTCACCCACGGGTGGCCCATCACCACGCGCGCCGCCCCGGCCCAGAAGCCACGGGACTCGTCGACCTGGCCACGCTTGGAGAAGAACGGCACGCCGAGCTTGTTCACGCGGTCGCCGAGCAGCGCCAGCACGGCGGGCAGCAGCGTCAGCGACGTGAGCAGGGTGGCGATCACGACCATGATCGCGCCGCCTGCGATCGCGCGGAAGATGTTGTTCGGCACGATCAACATGCCGGCCAGCGCGATCACCACGGTGAGCCCGGAGAACAGCACAGCACGGCTCGCGGTGTTGCCTGCCAGCTCGATCGCGTCGAGCGTCGCGAGTCCGTGGCGACGCTCCTCGCGGAAGCGCTCGACGATGAAGAGCGCGTAGTCGATGCCAACAGCCAGCCCGATCATGAAGATGATGTTGGTGACGAAGAACTGCAGCGGCCAGATCTGCCCGAACAGCGTCGCCGCCGCGAGCGCGACGACGATCGACATGATCCCGAGCACCAGCGGCACGAGCGCAGCCACGACCGCGCCGAAGACGAGCACGAGGATCACGAGCGCGACCGAGATGCCGATGCTCTCGCCGGTCTGCAGGTCCGCTTCCGAGGTGGTCTTGAACTGCAAGTTCACGCTGGCGAGGCCGAAGGTGAGCACCTCGAAGTCCGGGTTGCCCTGCCGCGCCTCGATCAGCGCGTGTACGGGCTTGAAGTGCGCCTCGGCCTGACCGGGACCGTCGCGCAGGGTCACCGGGAGCAGCATCGTGCGCTTGTCCGCGGAGACGAGCGTGGGCGCCGACGTCTCGAAGTAGCTGGTCGCGCTCGCGACGTGATCGTCGAGCGCGCGCGCGTCGGCGAGCAGCGTGTCGGCGAACTGCTTGAAGCGCGGATCGTCGACGGTCATCGTCTCCGAGCGGACGATGAACACCTCGGTCACGGGCAGCTGCTCGCGCCCCGGAATGCCGCTCGTCGCGAGCACATCGATGGCGCGCTGCGACTCGGGGTTGTTCGTGAGCTTCTGCTCGTTGGTGAGCACACCGGAGAGGCCCGTGCTGACGATGCCGACGGACGCGATCACGAGCGCGATCCACGCGCCCACCACCAGCCACGGCCGCCGGGCGCTGGCGCGCGCCAGCCCGCCTGTCGATACGAACGATGCCATCGCGCTACCCCCTTGTTCCGGCCGGCGCGAGTGCGGCGACC
>CAMDBZ010000064.1 GCA_945889565.1 Thermoflexus hugenholtzii JAD2
CCAGGCCACGGAGCGCCCGACGCGGGTCTGCTCAATGAGCACGAGCGCTTCGCCGCGTGCGGAGGCGCCCTCGGGGCTACGGGCCGGTAGGATCACGTCGTGGTGGGCGACGAGACGGCCGGGTTCGATGACTTTGCGCTGGCGGAGCGAGCGACGCCGCTGGCGGGGGTGATTGCGGCGGAGATCGCGGCAGGCGGGCCGATCACGTTCGCGCGCTTCATGGCGCTGGCGCTGGGGCATCCGGAGCACGGCTACTACAGCCGAGCGGAGCTCGGGTGGGGCGCGGCGGGCGACTTCGAGACGTCGCCGGAGGTGCACCCGATCTTCGGGTACCTCTGGGCGCGACAGGTCGCGGAGTGCTGGGAGCGGCTGGGGCGCCCGCGGCCGTTCGACGTTGTCGAGGTGGGGGCGGGGTCCGGGGCGTTCGCAGTCGCGCTGCTGGGGTGGCTGCGCGAGCGGGCGCCGGACTGCTATGCGGCGACGCGCGCAACGCTCGTCGATGTGCACACGCGACGCGTGGAGGCGCAGCGCGCGCGGCTCGCGGCGCACGGTCTGCGCGCGGAGCACGCGCTGCTCGATGCGTGGCTCGGGCGCACTGACGCTGTGCAGGGCGGTATGCAAGGGGTCGTGCTGAGCAACGAGCTGTTCGACGCGCTGCCGGTGCACGTGGTCGAGCGGCGAGGCACGGAGCTGCGCGAGTGGTACGTGACGGTCGCGGCGGGCGGCGGGCTCACGTTCGAGCTCGGGGCGGCGAGCACGCCGGCGATCGCGGCGCAGCTCGCGGCGGCGGGGGCGGAGCCGGGCGAGGGGTGCCGAGCGGAGGTATCGCTCGATGCGCCGGCGTTGCTGCGCGGGCTCGCGCGGCGGCTGGAGCGCGGCTACCTCGTGACCATCGACTACGGGTATGAGGCGCAGGCGCTGTACGCGCCGTGGCGGCGGATGGGCACGTTGATGGCGTTTCGCGGGCACAGCCCACAGCCTGATCCGCTGGCGCGGCCGGGGGAGACGGACCTCACGGCGCACGTGGACCTCACGACGCTCGCGCGCGCGGGCGAGGCCGAGGGGTACGCGAGCGCGCCCGCGGTGAGCCAGGCGGAGGCGCTCGCGTGGCTGGGCAGCGGCGAGACGCTGGCCGCGGCGCGTGCGCGCGCGGCAGACGACGCGGGCGCGTTCTTCGCGGCGCGGCGTGCGGTGGAGACGCTGTCCGACCCTGCGGGGCTGGGGCGCATCCGCGTGCTGGTGCAGGCGAAGGACGCGCCGCTCGACGGGTTGCGCTGCCTCGGCGGCGGCCTGCCGCCGGTAGGCGGAGGCGCGCGGTGAGCGTCGCGGTTGGGGAACGCGCGCCGGCGTTCAGCATCGAGACGACGGAGGGGCCGCGGCGACTCGACGAGCTGCTGGCGGAGGGGTCGCTCGTGCTGGTGTTCTACAGCGAGGACGCGACGCCGACGTGCACGACGCAGCTGCGTGGCTTCCGCGACGAGCACGCGCTGGTGCGGGAGCGGGGGTCGCACGTGCTGGCGGTGTCGGCCGACGGGCTGGAATCGCATCGGGCGTTTGCGGCGCGGCTCGGCGGGCTGCCGTTCCCGCTGGGCAGCGACCCCGAGCTGGCGCTGGCGCGAGCGTATGGGGTCGTGGACGCAGAGGGCCGGCGCGCGCGGCGGGCGGTGTTCGTGATCGGCGCGGACGGCGTGGTGGTAGAGGCGCTGCCGCACTACCAGCCGGGGGTGGCGGAGCAGTTCGCGGCGGTGTTCGTGGCGCTGGGCGTGGAGGGGTAGGCGTGATGCTGGAGTTCAGCCGTCACGCCCGTGTTCAGATGCTGCTGCTGGTGATCGAGCGGATCGAGGTGGAGGCGGTGGTCGCCAGCCCGGAGCGGGTCGACGTGGGCGAGGCGACGGTTCGCTATCATGGTGTCCTCGGAGGACGGCTACTCGATGTCTTCGTGCTGCGGGACTCGGACCCGCCGTACGTCGTGACCGTGAGCGAGCGACCGCCGGGATGAGAGGTGGCCGATGCTGCAATACGACCATGAAGCCGACGTGCTCTACGTGATGCTGGAGTTTCCCGAAGGAAAGCAGTACGGAGCACAGCTGGACGAGTACCGCATCGTGCATTCGGACGAGGGCGGACGCGTAGTGGCCGTGGAGTTCCTGGGCGTCAGCCGCGGCCTGAACCTGGGCGGCGTGCCCGAGGCGTCACGCATCGTGAAGGAGTTGCAGCGGTTCCGCGCGGCTACAGCGGGTGTGCAGCTGCCGGCAGCGACGAGCTAGCCATGGTTTCCGATTACTACAGCGCGACGCTCATCGACCATTTCGAGCACCCGCGGAACGCGGGGGTGATGGAGGGGGCGGACGCCGAGGCGTACGTCACGAACCCGGTGTGCGGCGACTCGCTGCGGCTGTACCTGCGGATCGACGAGGGGCGCGTGGCCGCGGCGTCGTTCTTGAGCTCAGGGTGCCCGGCGTCGATCGCGACATCGTCTGCGGCGACGGAGCTGCTGGTGGGGCTGCCGCTCGCGGAGGCGGAGGCGCTGCCGCGAGAGCGCTACGCGGAGGCGGTGGGCGGGCTGCCGAAGTCGAAGGTGCACTGCTCGGTGCTGGCGGCGTCGGCGGTGCGGCAGGCGATCGCCACGTGGCGCCAGCGTCGCGAGGCGGCGGGGCCGCAGGCGCACGGCGGATGACGGTCGCGGCGATCATTCTCGCAGCGGGGGCGTCGCGGCGGATGGGGCGGTCGAAGCCGCTGCTGCCGTGGGGCGAGCAGACGCTGCTGGGCTGGGAGCTCGACGAGCTGATGCGGTCGTGCGTGGACGACATCGTGGTGGTGCTCGGGGCGCGTGCGGAGGCGGTGCGCCGGGAGCTGGGCGACGGCGCGCGCTACTGCGTGTTCAACGCGCGCTGGCCGCAGGGTCGCGCGACGTCGCTGGCGGCGGGCGCGCGCGTGCTGGGCGCGGGCGGGCGCGCGACGCCGGACGCGATCGTGGTGGTGAACGTGGATCAGCCGACGCGCGCGAGCATCGTCGACGCGCTGGTCACGGAGCTGCGTGGGAGTGGGGCGGACGCGGTGCAGCCGTCGTATCGCGGGGCGCGCGGGCACCCGGTGGTGCTGCGCGGGTCGCTGCTGGGCGCGCTGGCGAGCGCGACGGAGGCGGCGCAGGGGCTGCGCGGGGTGCTGGCGGCGCACCCGCCGCGGCTGGTGGCGATGGACGACGAGCCGGTGGTGCGGCTGGACCTGGACACGCCGGACACGCTGGACGAGGCGCGGCGGCTGCTGGGCGTGCAGGGCCCCACGGGCGGCACGCGCACGCGGGGCGGCTGAGCGAGCGAGTGCGCATCCTCTTCGTGACGCCCGCGCTGGCGAGCCCGCCGATGTGGGGCGGCGCGGCACGTATGCACGGGCTGATGCAGGGGCTGGCGCGCCGCCACGAGGTCGCGGTGCTGGCGCTGCTGTCGCCGGACCAGACGCAATGGATCGACGTGCAGTTGCACGCGACGAGCGCGTACAGCGGCCGCGTGCACGTGATTGTGAACGACCGCGAGCCGCAGGGCGCGCGTGCACGGCGCACGGCGCAGTTGCGCGCGCTTGCCTCGCCGCACTCGTTCGAGCGGGCGACGCACCTGCACGCGGGGCTGCAGGCGGCGCTGGACCGCATGACGCGCGCGGTGGCGTACGACGTGATCATGGTGGAGTTCGCGATGATGGCGTACTACCGCTTCCCGCGCGGGGCGACGGTGGTGCTGGACGAGCACAACATCGAGTACGACTTGCGGCGGCGGATGTTCGAGTCGGGGCGCGGCGGGCTGCGGGGGCTGCACAACTACCTCGAGTTCGTGAAGCTGCGGCGCGAGGAGCAGGGGGCGTGGCGTCGCGCAGCGGGCGTGGTGGTGACGTCGGCGCGCGACGAGCGGTTCGTGCAGCGCGCGGCGCCGGGGACGCGGACGGCGGTGGTGCCGAACGCGGTGGACACGGAGCAGTTCGCACCGGACGGCGACGGGGGCGTCGGCGAGCCGGGGCTGATCGCGTTCTCGGGGTCGAACCACTACTACCCGAACGCGGAGGGGCTGCAGTTCTTCCTGCGTGAGGTGTTCCCGCTGGTGCGGCGCGCGCGGCCGGACGCGCACGTGGCGGTGGTGGGGTACTCGCCGCCGGAGCTGGTGCGGGAGTGGGCGAGCGCGGACGTGCAGTTCAAGGGCGTGGTGCCGGACTTGCGGCCGGAGCTGCGGCGCGCGCGGGCGATCATCGCGCCGCTGCTGTCGGGGGGCGGGACGCGGCTGAAGGTGCTGGAGGCGCTGGCGCTCGGCAAGGCTGTGGTGTCGACGACGGTGGGCGCGGAGGGCATCGAGCTGGTGCCGGAGCGGGACCTGCTGATCGGGGACACGGCGGAGCGGTTCGCGGCGCAGCTGGTGCGGGTGCTGGGGGACGACGCACTGGCGGCGCGGCTGGGCGCGGCGGGTCGGGCGGTGGCGCAGGAGCGCTACGACTGGAGCGCGGCGGTCGCACGGCTGGAGGGGTTCTACGGGGAGCTGCTCACAAGTCGAGGCGCTCCTGTGCTCCCTTGATCTGGACTACCTCGTCGCCGTTTTCGGCTGAGATCGCAATTGAGGCTTTTAATCGACTCCCAAACCCCTTAGCCGGCGAGTACATGACCCAGACGTTTGTCTTCTCATGAAGGTGCTGTTCTTCGAAGACCCAGTAGAGGGCCCGGAAGTCGTCGCGATGTGTAATAGGTAACATGGCCCGAGCGCCGGGAGTCGTTGCGTCAGGATCGGTCCAGAGCAGGACCGTCAGCACCCCGTACGGCTGGACAGGGCTGAACGCTCTCACGTTGCTGCCCTCCACCGTGCTCAAGGGGAGTAACCCGGTGGCGCGCATCCAGATGCCCTGCACGCGTTTGCGAGGGACCTGCTTGCCAATCAGCCCCAACTCGAGGAGGGCTTCGAACTCGCTGTGAGCGTCGTTACCGGACGGCCCCTCGCCCGGCGCAGACTCGCCAGCGTCGGGCGGCTCGGACGGGTCATGTCTTAAACGCCACTCGCGCCAAGCGTTCGCACCATCGAGCGGCGGGTCGTCTTCGTCTTCGCGTTGCCTTGGTGGCAAGAACTGTCTCCTGAGACCGGCTGGCTCGAATTCTATAGCGGACCACAAGGCCGTACCGGTCCCTCGGCTGCCGCTCGGGGCCAGCCGTGCACGGCCCGCCGATGCGGCGAATGGCCGAACCGGTGGCTGGCCCGTCCGGGGGCCTGTGCTAGTATTCGCAGTCGTCAGCGGGTTCCGGGGGACGAGGCAGCCGTGGCGTACGGGGTCGGCATCGCGCGCGGGCTGATCGTCACGTTCAAGCACATCTTCAAGCCGCCGATCACGGTGAGCTATCCGGAGGAAGAGCGCCGGGTGCCGGTGCGTGCGCGCACGAACCTGCTGTGGTTCGAGGAGCGCTGCACGGGCTGTTCGACGTGCGCGCAGGCGTGTCCGGACGGCTGCATCCTGGTGCAGACGTCGCCGCGGGCGGACGGCACGCTGAACGTCGATCGCTACGAGATCGACTTCCGTATCTGCATGTACTGCGGGCTGTGCACGGAGGCGTGCCCGTACCAGGCGATCCAGGCCGGCGGGCGCTACGACGACGCGGTGTACGTGTTCGAGCACATGTATCGCGATCGGACGGCGCTGACGCGGGAGGCGCAGCTGTACATGGAGAAGACGGGCGGGCGCTATCCGAACGGGCAGGAGCAGGCGCAGCAGCCGCTCGTGACCGAGATGCCGACGGCGCGCAGTCGCGTGCCGGTGGCGGGCGCGGACGGGCCGTTCGGGCCGCAGCACCTGCACAGCCGAAGCGAGACGCACGAGACGTAGCGGAGTGGACGCGCGCGATGCGTCGCGGCGCGCCTAGCGGGGAGCCGGCGTGGCGATGATCACGATCAACGGCGTGGCGGTGGAGGCCCAGGACGGGCGCCGCCTGGTCGAGGTGATCAAAGAGCAGGGCGTGCGCATCACGAACCTGTGCTACATCGACGGGCTCGACCCGTACGCGGGGTGCCGGACGTGCCTCGTGGAGATCGAGGGGGCGCGGCCGACGCCAATCCAGCTCTCGTGCACCGCGCAGGTGGCGCAGGGCATGGTGGTGCGCACGGACACGCCGGAGGTGAAGCGGGCGCGGCAAGGCGTGATGTCGCTGATCATGGCGAACCACCCGGACCGCTGCCTGACGTGCCACCGCCGCGTGCACTGCCAGCCGGGCGAGATCTGCCTGCGTGACGACGTGGTGACGCACCGCTGCCTGACGTGCTCCAAGAACTACCGCTGCGAGCTGCAGACCTCGACGGAGCTCATCGACATGGGCGAGTTCGAGGAGCCGTGGGTCGGCGAGGACCGGTCGTACTACGAGACGCCGCCCCCGGAGCCGGACCGCGCGAACCCGTACCTCGAGTTCGACCCGCAGATGTGCATCATCTGCACGCGCTGCGTGCGGGCGTGCGCGGACCTGCGGCACACGGGCGCGATCACGCTCGCGGGCAAGGGCTCGCGGACGGCGATCGCGTTCGGCACCGGCGGCCCGGTGCACGAGTCGAACTGCGACTTCTGCGGGAGCTGCATCGACGTATGTCCGACGGCGACGCTGATGGAGCAGCCGAACAAGTGGGTGGCGCTCGCCGAAGAGTGGACGAACTCCGCGTGCAACAGTTGCGCGGTGGGCTGCACGATCTCGTACGGGACGACGAGCGCGTCCGGAACGGCGGGGGTGCGGCCGGTGATCGTGCGGCCGGACCGGCTGAACCCGGTATCGAACGACCAGATCTGTGTGCGCGGGCGCTTTGGCTACGACGCCGTGAGCGACCGCGAGCGGCTGGGGCGCTCGCTGGTGCGGCGCGGCGAGCGCTTGCTGCCGGCGAGCTTCGACGACGCTGTGGCGGAGGCGGCGCGTGCGCTGGACGCGGTGCGCAGCGCGCACGGCGGCGAGGCGATCGCAGTGCTCGGGTCGCCGCTGGCGACGAACGAGGAGGCGTACGTGCTCGCGCGGCTCGCGCGCGACGTGATCGGCACGCCGCACATCGACTTCGCGCAGGGGCCGCTGCACCGCGCAGTCACCGCTGCGCTGCGCGAGACGCTCGGCGTCGAGCGACTGCCGTCGAGCCTGACGGAGCTTGCGCAGGCGGACGTGATCGTGGTGGTGGCGGGCGACCTCGAGGAGTCGCACCCGGTGGCGGCGCTGCGCGTGAAGGACGCGGTGGTGAAGCGCGGCGCGCGGCTGATTCTCGTGAGCGCGCGCTGGGGCGAGCTTGTGCCGTTCGCGACGGAGTGGGTGCGGCCGGCGCCGGGCGGCGAGGCGGCGGCGGTGCACGCGCTCGTCGGCGTCGACGGGCCGGAGGCGCTGCAGGCGGCGCGCGCGGACGTCGAGCAGCGCGTGGCGGTGGTGTTCGCGCCGCACCCGATCGGCGCGGCGGACGCGGGCGCGCAGGCGCGCGCGTCCGCGGCGGTGGCGATCGCCGTGCGCGGCGAGGCGGCGGCGCGGTCGCTGCACTACCTGCCGACGGACGCGAACGTGCTGGGCGTGTCCGACATGGGCATCGCGCCGGGCGAGGGTGGGCTGAGCTTCCCGGAGATCATCGAGGCGGTGCGCGCGGGGCGGATCCGCGGGCTGCTGGTCCACGGCGAGAACCCGCTGCTGAACGCCGCCGGTGGCGCGGCGATCGAGGCGGCGCTGGACGGCCTCGACGCGCTGGTGGTGATCGACACGGTGCGCTCGACGACGGCCGAGCGCGCGCACGTCGTGCTGGCCGAGGGTCCGTTTTTCAGCGAGGACGGGACGATCACGACGGCGGATCGACGCATCGTGCGGCAGCGGCCGGCGGGTGCGCCGCTGCGCGAGGCGCGCACGGGACTGGCGGTACTGGGGGCGCTCGCGGGCGCGCTGGGCGGGTCGTTCGCGTACGCGGGGGCGGCCGAGGTGATGGCCGAGGCGTCGGCGCGCGTCCCGCATTACGTCGAGTACACCGCGCTGGAGTCCGGGCGCACGCGGGCGCTGCCCGCGGCGGGGGGTCAGGCGTCTGCGACGAGCGCAGCGGCCGCGGCGAGCCCTGCACCCTCGCCGGCACGACGGGGGCGCGCACGGGCAGCCGCGAGCGCGGACGGCGGCGCGCCGCCAGCGGCCGGCAAGGGGCTGCTGCTGACGGTCGGGCGCACGCTGTACACGTCGTGGGAGGGCGCGTCGATCCGTTCGGCGGAGGCGGACAAGCTGCATCGCGAGGAAGCGGTGCTGATGCACCCGGCGGACGCGGAGCGGCTCGGTGTGCGCGCCGGCGATTCCGTCGTGCTGTCGGCGGGCGCGGCGGAGGTGCGCATCGCGGTGCGCATCGACGACGGGGTGGCGCCGGGGGCGGTGTTCGTGCCGCAGTACTACGACGGCGGGGCTGCGCTGCGCCTGCTGCCGCTCGATGGGGCAGCTGCGCCGGCGCTGCCACTCGTGCAGGTGGGCGTGCCGCAGCCGGCGTAGCGCGAGCGGGAGCCCTCACCCCCCGTCCCCCTCTCCCCCCGGAGCGGGGCGAGGGGGCGTTGGACGGCGGCACCGCGCCAGGGCGGTGCTAGGATC
>CAMDBZ010000065.1 GCA_945889565.1 Thermoflexus hugenholtzii JAD2
TCGCCCGAGTCGAGCGTCGCCTCCACGCGATACGTCTCGACGCCATCGATGCGCTCCGTCGCCGCGATGCGCGGCGAGCGCGCGGCCGCCGCCGCGATCAGCGCCACGACGCCGCGCTGCGGGTCGAAGATGTCGTCGATGCTGATGTCCTCGCGCTCCCAGCGCCGCGTGATCGGGTTCTGAATCCACGCCTGGTCGCCGAGCACGATGATCGCGGTATCGATGTTCACGCTCGCGAAGCTGCCCTTGAGCGCGATGCGCAGCCGCTCGGGCCCGTCGACGTCGCCCTCGGCGCTCGTCATCGTGATGCCGCGGACGATCGCCGTGCCGCCGCCGTCGTGCTCGAGCGCGAAGTGGAAGCGCTGCACCTCGCGCATGCGCGCGGCGGCCGCCTGCAGCAGCGCCGCGGGCTCCGGCGCCGCGGCTGGCGCCGCGCCGTCGTCACCGCCACACGCGGCGGCAAGCGCGAGCGCCGCGGCGAGCACGCCGCCGCGGCCAATGGCGGCGACGCGCACTAGCGCGCCTCGACGACGGCCGGCCCGGCCTCGACGTGGCCGATGCGCCAGCACCCGCCCTCCTGCGCCGCGATCGCGGCGGCGAGCGCGTCGGCGCGGTCGGCCGGAAGCGCCATCAGCAGACCGCCCGAGGTCTGTGGGTCGTACAGCAGGTCCACCAGCGCGTCCGGAGCGCCGGCGAGCACGCGCACGCGGTCGCCGAGCTGGTCGCGGTTACGCGCGCCGCCGCCCGTCGTCGCGCCCTCGGCCGCGAAGCGCCGTGCGTCCGCGAGCAGTGGGAGCGCGGCGAGTTCGAGCACGAGGGTGGCGCCGCTGCCTTCGGCCATCTCGGCGGCGTGGCCGGCGAGGCCAAACCCGGTCACGTCCGTGAGTGCGTGCACGTGGGCTGCACGCGCGAGGTGCGCGGCGTGACGATTGAGCCGCGACATCGCGGCCACCGCCGCCGCGAGCCCCGGCTCGTGGCCCGGGCGCAACTGCTTCGCCGCCGTGAGCAGCACGCCGGTGCCGAGCGGCTTCGTCAGCAGCAGCGCGTCGCCCGGCAGCGCGCCCCCCTTCGTGAGGATCGCGCGCGGGTGCACGACGCCCATCACCGAGAGCCCGTACTTCGGCTCCTTGTCGATGATGGTATGGCCGCCAGCGATCACCCCGCCCGCCTCCGCGACCTTGTCCGCGCCGCCGCGAAAGATCTCCGTGAGGATCGCGGGGTCCAGGTCGTCCGGGAACGCGGCGATGTTGAGCGCCAGGCGCACCTCGCCGCCCATCGCGTACACGTCGGACATTGCGTTCGCGGCGGCAATTTGCCCGTACGTGTACGGGTCGTCCACCACCGGCGGGAAGAAGTCGAGCGTCTGGATGATCGCCAGCTCGTCGCTGATCCGCAGCACGGCGGCGTCGTCCGAGCGCGCGAGCCCGACGAGCAAGTCCGGGTAGTCGGCCGGCGGGAAACGCTCCTGCAATGGGCGCAGCACCTGCGCCAGGGTCCCGAGACCCAGCTTGCCCGCTCAACCGGCGCACGAGGCAAGGTCGGTGAGCCGGAAGATGTCCTCGCGCGTCACAGCCGCTCCCGTCTCGAAGGCCGTATCGTCGCACCGCGCCCGCGCGCCCGGCAAACGACGCGTTACGATGCCCCGGTGAGCGCGACCCACACGCCCTCGACTTCCGGCGCGCGCCCGGCCCGCCCCGGCGATGGCTACACCCCCTCGGAACTCATCGCAATCCTCGGGCGCGCGTACGGGCGCGTGCCGCCGCAGCCATCGGGCGACCCGATGGCCGAGCTCGTGCTCACGCTGCTCTCGCAGCACACCTCAGACCACAACTCGGGCCGCGCCTTCCACCGGCTGATCGAACGCTTCCCAGCCTGGGACGCCGTGCTCGCCGCCCCCACTGCCGCGGTGGAGGAAGCGATCCGCCCCGGCGGCCTCGCGCCGACAAAGGCGCCCCGCCTGCAGCAGCTGCTCGCCGCCGTGCGCGAGCGCGCGCCCGCGTACAACCTCGCGTTCCTCGCGCGCCTGCCGCTCGCCGAGGCGAAGGCGTGGCTGCGCGCGCTGCCCGGCGTCGGGCCGAAGACCGCGGCCTGCGTGCTGCTGTTCGCGCTCGGGCGGCCTGCCCTGCCCGTCGACACGCACGTCGACCGCGTCGCCCGCCGGCTCGGCCTCGTGCCGCCCGCCACCACCGCCGAGCGGGCGCACGAGCTGCTGGAGGCGCAGCTGCGCCCGCAGCAGGTGTACGCGTTCCACGTCGATCTCATCCAGCACGGCCGGCGCACCTGCCACGCGCGCGCGCCGGCGTGCGCGCGCTGCCCGCTGCTGGAGCGCTGCCCGCGCATCGGCCTGCCGCCGCTCACGCCGTCGGAGGCCGCGCCTACAGCAGCCGCTGCATCGTCACGAGGTCCAGCCAGCGCCCGAACTTGAAGCCGAGCTCGCGCTCGCGGCCGGTGACGGCGAAGCCGCAGCGCTCGTGCAGCGCGATGCTCGCCGCGTTTCCCGCCTCGATCTTCGCGACGATCGCGTGCAGCTCCTGCGCGCGCGCTTGCGCGAGCAGCGCCTCGAGCAGCTGCCGCCCGAGGCCGCGCCGCTGGTACGCCGGCTCGATGTACAGCGTGTCCTCGCGCGTGAAGCGATATCCGCGCCGCAGCGAGAGCAACGAGAGATAGGCGAAGCCCACGACGCCCGCCGGCGCGTCCGCGACCAGCACCGGCTGCGTCGCGTCACCCGCGTGCGCCGCAAACCACGTCGCGCGTTGGACCGACGACCACGGCGTCTCGTCCCACGTCGCGACGCCCTCGCGTACCTCGCGGTTGTAGATGGCGTTGATCGACGCGAGGTCGGCGGCCGTCGCCGCCCGGATGCGCGCAGGCTCGCCGGGCATGCCCGGCAGTCTAGCAGCGGGCCGCGCGCCCCCACGGGCGGCGCGCGGCCCGCCGAACGCCGCCTGCGAACGCCGACGAACGCCGCAGCCGTCTCAGCGATATACTCGCGACGCGCAGGCAGCACATGAAAGCACGAGCATGAGCGAGCACGAGTGGATTACGGGCGGCGGCGTCACCTCGCCGGCCGGCTTCCGGGCGGGCTCCGTCGCCGCGGGCATCAAGAGCTACGGCGAGGGAGCGCGCCACGACCTCGCGCTGCTCGTCACCGACGAGCCGTGCGCCGTCGCAGGGCTGTTCACGCGTAACGCCGTCGTCGGCGAGGCGCTCGCGTGGACGCGCGAGCAGGTCGCGCGCGGCAGCACGCGCGCCGTCATCGTGAACTCCGGCAACGCGAACTGCTGCACCGGCGACCAGGGCGCCGCCGACGCGCGGCGCATGGCGGAGCTGACCGCCGCGAAGCTCGGCGTCGCGCCGGAGGACGTGCTCGTCGGCTCGACGGGCGTGATCGGACGGCTGCTGCCGATGGATCGCGTCGCGGCCGGCATCGCCGCGCTGAGCCCGGTGGCCGGCGGCGGAGACGCGTTCGCCAACGCGATCATGACTACCGATACCTACTCGAAGCAGACCGCCGCCCGCCTGCGCGTGGACGGCCGCACGTACGTCGTGGGCGGCGCCGCCAAGGGCTCCGGGATGATCCACCCGGACCTCGCCACGATGTTCGGCTTCCTGACCACGGACGCGCCCGCCGACCCCGCCTGGCTGCGCGAGACGCTGCGCGCAGTGTGCGACCGCTCCTTCAACATGGTCGACGTCGACATGGACACGTCGACGTGCGACATGGTGCTCGCGCTCGCGAGCGGCGCCGCCGGCGGCGAGCCCGTGCGCGCCGGACACCCCGCCGCCGCGCCGCTCGCAGCTGCCTTCGAGGCGATCGCGATCCGCCTGGCGCGCGACCTCGCGCGGGACGGCGAGGGCGCGCGCACGCTCATCGAGGTCGTCGTCGAGGGCGCCGCCTCGGACGCCGACGCACGGCGGACGGCGCGCACGATCAGCGCCTCGCCGCTCGTGAAGACCGCCGTCACCGGCCGCGACCCGAACTGGGGCCGCGTAATGATGGCCGCGGGCCGCTCCGGGTCCGCGATGGACCCGCGCCGGGCCTCGGTGTGGATCGGCGAGCACTGCGCCTTCGACCGGGGCCAGCCGACGACCGTCGACCTCGCGCTGATCTCCCAGGCGATGGCCGCGGACGAGGTGCGGATCCGCGTCGACCTCGCAGCCGGCTCCGCCAGCGCCACCGCCTGGGGCTGCGACCTGACCGCGGACTACGTGCGCATCAACGCGGAGTACACCACGTGAGCCCGAGCCTCGCGCCGTTCGTCGTGAAGATCGGCGGCTCGACGCTCGGCGCCGAGGACACCACGCTCGACGACATCGTCGCGCTGCAGCGCGGCGGGCAGCCCGTGGTCGTGGTGCACGGCGGCGGCGCGATGATCACCGAGTGGCTCGACCGCCTGCAGGTGCCGTCCGAGTTCGTCGACGGGCTGCGCGCGACGTCCCCCGCGGCACTCGAAGTGGTGATCGCGGTGCTGCGCGGCGTCATCAACACGCAGCTGGTCGCGGCGCTCCAGCAGCGCGGCGGCCGCGCCGTCGGCCTGTCGGGCGTCGACGGCGGCACCGTGCTCGCCGAGCGGTACGACGCGCGCCTCGGGCTGGTCGGCCGCATCACCGGCGTCGACGTCACGGCGCTGCACGCGCTGCTCGCCGCGGGCGTCACGCCGGTTGTCGCGCCGATCGCGCTCGAGCCACCGGCGCAACCGCTGAACGTGAACGCCGACACCGTGGCCGGCGAGCTGGCCCGCGCGCTGCACGCGCGCGGCCTCGTCTTCCTCACCGACGTCGATGGGCTGCTCGATGGCAGCGGCGCGCTGCTGCCGCAGCTCGACGCAATAAGCGCCGCCGCGCTGCGCGCAGACGGCACCATCGGCGGCGGCATGATCCCCAAGGTCGAGGCTGGCCTGCGCGCCGCCGAGCACCGCACCACCACGCACATCGTCAACGGGCGGGCGCCCGGATCGCTACGGCGCATCGCCGCCGGCGAGGCGCTCGGCACACGGATTGATGCCTGAGTTGGGGTTCTTCGAGGATCGCGGGCCGCTCGGCCCCCCGCCGGATCCGTTCCGGATGCGCCAGCCCCCGGGACCGTTCGGCTCGCCGCGCGCGCTGCGCTGGCTCGGCCTCGGCGCCGCGGTGCTGGTGGGCTTCTTCGCGCTCAGCGTGGTGAAGTCGATCTACGTCGACCTGCTGTGGTTCGATTCCGTCGGCTTCGAGCACATCTACCGGCGCGTGATCGTCGCGCGCGTCGCGCTGTTCGTCGCCGGCGCCGCGATCGCCGCGGTCGTGCTCGGCGCGAACATCTGGGTCGCGCGCCGGCTGGCCCCGCGCGGACTCGAAGAGTCGTTCATCGAGGAGGTCGACCCGCAGGCGATCCGTCGCGTCGTCTCGGTGCTGCTGATCGCGGGCACGGCGTTCGTATCGCTGATCTTCGCCGCCGCCGCCGCCGGCGCGTGGCAGACCCTGTTCGCGTGGCGGCAACACGCCAGCTTCGGAGTGGTCGATCCCCAGTTCGGCCGCGACGTCGCGTTCTACCTCTTCGACCTGCCCGCGTACCAGTTCATCCAGGGCTGGCTGGTAGCGCTGCTGATCGTGTCCGCGCTCGCGGCCGGCGCGGTGTACGGGCTCGCGTTCTCGCTCCAGCGCTTCATGTTCGTGATCACGCGTGGCATGCGCATACACCTGTCGCTGCTCGCGGGGCTCGTGCTGATGTTCATCGCCGCCGGCATCGGCCTTGCGACCTACGACCTCGCGACCTCGAGCGGCGGGATCATCGATGGACTGACGTACACGGACGTGAACGCGCGCGTGCCCGTACGGCTCGTGCTCGTGGTGCTCGGCGCGGCTGCAGGCGCCACGGTGATCGCCAACGCCTTCCTCGGCTCGGGCTTCCGGGTGCCCGCGTTCGCCGTCGGCGTGTGGCTGTTCGCCAGCGTCGTCGGCGGCGGCCTCTATCCTGCCGCCGTGCAGTCGCTCCAGGTCGAGCCCAACGAGCTTGAGAAGGAAGCGCCGTACATCGCGCGCAACATCCGCTTCACGCGCCTCGCGTACGGGCTCGACAGCGTCGAGGAGACGAACTTCCCCGCGCGCCCCGCGCTCACCGTCGCGGACATCACCGCGAACCAGGAGACGATCGAGAACGCACGGCTGTGGGACCCGGCACCGCTGCGCGAGACGCTCACGCAGCTGCAGTCGATCCGCCCGTTCTACACGTTCAACGACATCGACGTGGATCGCTACACCATCGACGGGCGCGCGCGCCAGGTCATGCTCGGCGTGCGCGAGCTCGACATCTCGCGCGTGCAAGCGAACTGGACGCGGGAGCGCCTCCAGCTCACGCACGGCTTCGGCGCCGTCGTCACCACGGTGAACGAGGTGATCAACGAGGGGCTGCCGAACCTGATCGTGCGCGACATCCCGCCCGTGAGCAATGTGCTGCCGGTGAGCATCGAAGGCAGCCGTATCTACTTCGGCGAGCGCACGAACCACTACGGGGTCGTGCGCACCCACGTCGCGGAGTTCGACTACCCGCTGGGCGACGGCAACGCCGAGACGCGCTACGAGCCCGACCGTGGCATCCCGCTCTCGAACGCGTTCCGCCGGCTCGCGCTCGCGTGGGAGCTCGGCGACTCGAACCTGCTGATCTCGGGACAGCTCGGCAGCGACTCGCGCGTGCTCATGCACCGCGCGCTCGCCGACCGCATCGAGCGCGTCGCACCGTTCCTCACGCTCGATCCGGACCCGTACGCGGTGATCCTCGACGGGCGGATCGTCTGGATCCAGGACGCCTACACCACCACGAACCGCTTCCCGTACTCCCAGCACGCCGGCAGCGTGAACTACATCCGTAACAGCGTGAAGATCACCGTCGACGCCGTGACCGGCGACATGGCGTTCTACCTCATCGACCCCGCCGACCCGATCGCCGCGACGTGGGCGCGCATCTTCCCGCGGCTCTTCCGCCCGGCGGCGGAAATCCCCGACGCGATCCGCGAGCACCTGCGCTACCCGGAGCAGATGTTCCGGCTGCAGGCCGAGCTGTACCTGCGCTACCACATCACGGACCCGCGCGTGTTCTTCGTCGGCGAGGACGTGTGGATGCTCCCCGCCCAGCAAGCGCGCCAGGGCCAGGCCGCCGATGTCTTCGAGCCGTACTACCTGACGATGCGCCTGCCCGACGAATCGGCCGAGGAGTTCGTGATCGTCGTGCCGTTCACGCCGCGCAACAAGCAGAACACCATCGCCTGGCTCGCCGGCCGCTCCGACGGTGAGAACTACGGCACGCTGCGCGCCTACCGCTTCCCCAGCGATACGCTCGTCTTCGGCCCCGCGCAGGTCGAGGCACGCATCGACCAGCACCCCGGCGTCTCGCAGCAGCTCACGCTGTGGAACCAGGCCGGGTCGAACGTGATCCGCGGCAACCTCTTCATGGTGCCGATCGCCGAGTCGTTCCTGTACATCCAACCGATCTACCTGCAAGCCGACAACTCGCCGCTGCCCGAGCTCAAGCGCATCGTCGTCGCGAACGGCAACGCGATCGCGATGGAGCCAACGTTCGCGGCGGCGCTCGACGTCGTGCTCGGCCGACGCGCGTCGACGCTGCCCGGCGGCGACACGCTGGGCGCGCTCACGCCTCAGCCCGGCGCCACGCCCACACCAGGCGCCACGCCCACACCAGGCACCACGCCCACACCAGGCACCACCGCCACACCAGGCACAAGCACGCCCAGGCCGGGCGCGAGCGCAACGCCCGGCTCGCTACGCCAGCTGATCGAGGACGCGCGCCGCTCCGGCCAGATCGCGCAGGACGAACTGAACCGCCTGCGCGCGCTGCTCGACCAGATCGAATCGCAAACGCCGCGCTGACGCGTGGCACAATCCGCGCGCGGCCCGCGAGGCACGCGCACGCCACGCAAGAGAGAGGACCGAGCGGTGGGCGACATTCCCGCGCGCGAAGCGCAGGTCTACATGCAGGCCGGCCGGCGGCTGCCGGTGACGATCGTGCGCGGACAGGGCACGCGCGTCTGGGACGACGCCGGCGCGGAATACCTGGACTTCGTCGCGGGCATCGCCGTTGTCGCGCTCGGCCACGCCGACCCCGCGCTCGCCGAGGTGATCGCGCAGCAGGCGCGCACGCTGATCACCGTCTCGAACATCTTCTACACGGAGCCGCAGATCGAGCTCGCCGAGCTGCTCGTGCAGCACTCCGCCATGGACCGCGTGTTCTTCGTCAACTCCGGCGCCGAGGCGAACGAAGGCGCGATCAAGCTCGCGCGCAAATGGGGCGGGATGCACCGCAACGGCGCGTTCGAGATCATCAGCACGAACAACTCCTTCCACGGCCGCACCATGGGCAGCGTCTCCGCCACCGGCACCGCGCGCTACCGCGACCCCTTCGGCCCCGCGCTGCCCGGCTTCGTGTTCGTCGACTACGACGATGTCGCCGCCATCGAGGCCGCGACGAACGAGCGCACCGTCGCCGTGCTGCTCGAGCCGATCCAGGGCGAGGGCGGC
>CAMDBZ010000066.1 GCA_945889565.1 Thermoflexus hugenholtzii JAD2
GCCCAGATGGACTTCGAGATCACCGTCGACTACGCCAAGGAGCGCGTCCAGTTCGGCCGCCCCATCGGCTCCTTCCAGGCCATCCAGCACAAGTGCGCCGACATGGTCACCGACGTCGATGGCTCCCGCTTCATCATGTACAAAGCTGCCTGGTCCCTGAACTCCAACCAGCCCGACCAGCAGATGGCCGTCAACATGGCCAAGGCCTGGACCTCCGAGGCCACCCGCCGCGTCGTCGCCCACGGCCAGCAGATCCACGGCGGCATCGGCTTCACCAAGGACTACAAGATCCAGCTCTTCTACCGCCGCCAGAAGCGCTCCGAGCTCGCCTACGGCGACGGCGACCACCACCGCGAGCTCGTCGCCCAGCAGCTCGGCATCTAGCCCGAGCCGCTCAAGGCACGCGCCACCGGCTTCGGCACTACGACAGAGCGGCCGCCCTTCGGGCGGCCGCTCTGCGTTGCCAGCACGCTTCCGGACGCACCGCGCGCCGCCACCGGCTGTGGCCTAACTGTCACCCTAGCGGACTATCCTAAGGCCCCTGCCTGGCCGTAAACTCGTCGCGTTCGAGGAGGTCCCGATGTCGCGCATCACCGAGAGAGTCGTCGCCGAGCGCGGACAGCTCCTCACACAGGCCTTCACGCCGACCAGCCCGATTCGCCTCCCAGAACTCCTACGTGGACGGGGCAATGTCCTCCGCGATGTGCTTGACGCCGCGCGCACCGAGGCAATGCACATCGTGCTGTACGGCGATCGCGGCGTTGGCAAAACATCGCTGGCCTACGTAGCAGGGGCGCTGCTGCAGCGACCACCCAGCACCCAGCAGTCGCCGCAGTTGGGCGTGCTGTTTGCATCCTGCTCCAGCAGCGACGACTACTCGACGCTTTGGCGGGCCGTCTTCAGCGACGTCATTACGGCCGAGCGCACGCGGGCCATGGGGTTCACAGGTGACGATGCGACGGTCGGGACCGGGAATCTGCAGATTCCGCTGGAGTCCCTACGCACGCCAGCGCAGGTTCATCAGATCGCACGTTCGCTTGCTGGCCCGCTGCTCATCATCATCGACGAATTCGATCGGCTTCCTGGTGAGGAAACGCGCACCCTGATGGCTGACACGATCAAGCTGTTCGCTGATCGAGCCACGAATGCGACGATCATGATCGTAGGAGTGGCTGACTCAGTCGCCGAGCTCCTGCAGGCCCACCAGTCGATCGGGCGGAACCTCCAGGAGATCCACGTGCCGCTCATGTCCGAGAACGAGCTGCGCGAAATCGTTGAGAAGGGCTGGACGGCAGCCCGGATGACGTGGGCCGAGGGCGTTTCCCGCAAAGTCGCTCGCCTCGCTCGTGGGTACCCGAACTATGCCCACATGCTTGCGCGCGAGACGGGTCGCGCCGCGCTGAACAGGCAAGACGACGGAATCCTCGATCTGGACGTACAGGAGGCGATCAACGGTATGGTCGAGGGGCCAGCTTTGGGCCTCCGAACTGACTACGAGCGGGGGGTCGACTCACCACAGCCTGAGAATCTCTTCAGGCAGGTGCTGCTGGCATGCGCACTGGCGGAAAAAGACGCTCTTGGTCGCTTCGCGGCCGCTGACGTGCGGGCACCGCTTCGCGCGATCACTGGTCGGAACTACTACGATATCCCCCACTTCCAAAGCCACCTAACGAAATTCTGCCAGTCGCCCCGCAATATCCTCAAGCAGAGCGGCGCACCGCGCAGCTACCGTTACCGCTTTGTCGATCCCCGAATGATCCCGTACGTAATCCTCAAAGGAGCGGCGGACAATCTGACGACGCTAGAGCAGGCGTTGCGGTAGGGCGTGCACCGTCGCCGCCCGCACCGTCCCGGCCGCCCATCAAAGTTGTTCCGCCAGAGCGGCAACAGCACCCCGCTCGGCACTCTCGTCCCTTGCCCCCCCACTTCACACATCCCTAACCCATCACGCGCCCCGCCCTGCCCTACAATCGATGTGGAACGCGCGCGACAAGCGAGCGCGCGGGGAGCGAAAGGACCGATGAACAACCTCAAGACCGCAGTCCTGCTCGCCGCCATCAGCGGCCTGCTCATCGCCGTCGGTGGCGCCATCGGAGGCGCGGGCGGCGCGATCACCTTCGCGCTCATCGCCGCCGCGATGAACTTCGGCTCGTACTGGTTCAGCGCCGACATCGTGCTGCGCACCTCCGGCGCGCACGAGCTGCAGCGCGAGCAAGACCCGCAGCTCTTCGCGCTCATCGAGGATGTCGCGCAGCGCGCCGGCGTGCCCATGCCGCGCGTCTACGCCATTGACTCGCCGCAGCCCAACGCCTTCGCCACCGGCCGCAGCCCGAGCCACGCCGCGGTCGCCGTCACCACCGGCATCCGCGCGCTGCTCACCGAGCGCGAGCTTGTCGGCGTGCTCGGCCACGAGCTCGCGCACGTCAAGAACCGCGACATCCTCACGTCGTCGATCGTCGCGACGATCGCATCGGCGATCTCGATGATCGCGTGGATGTCGATGTTCTTCGGCGGGCGCGGCGACAACCGCAACCCGCTCGTCGGCCTCGTCACCATGCTCATCGCGCCGATCGCCGCCATGCTGATCCAGCTCGGCATCAGCCGTGCCCGCGAGTACCAGGCCGACCGCGACGGCGCGCGCACCGTCGGCGACCCCGAGGCGCTCGCCTCCGCCCTCGCCAAGCTCGAGCAGGGCGCGCAGCGCATCCCCATGGATGTGCCGCAGTCGACGGCGCACATGTTCATCGTTAACCCGCTCGCCGCGCTCTCCGGCCGCGGCCTCGGCGGACTGTTCGCGACACACCCGCCGATCGCCGAGCGCATCGAGCGCCTGCGCAGCATGCGCGCCACCGCCCCCACGCTCGACTAAACGCCCGCGCACCACACGCAACGAAGAGGGGCGCTTCGAGCGCCCCTCTTCACACCTCGAGCTGCTCGCCGAAGTTGCTACCGCGCGCGTCGATCCGTTGCGAGCCGCGAACCGCCGACAAGCACCGTCGCGAGCGCGAACAGCGCGAGCACCGTCGCCGCCGCTGCCGACGTGCCAGCCAGCCCCGCCGAGCCCGTCGCGGGTGCGCTCGGCGCCGCCGCCGTAGCCGCCGGCGTCGCCGCCTGCTGCGCCGCCACCGTGAACGTCACCGAGCCGCGCGCCGCGCACGCCGTGTGATTGAACTGCCCCAGCACGACCTCGACGGTGTGCGACCCCGCCGCAAGCGCGCCGAGGTTCTGCGTCAGCGCCGCCGCGTGGATGATCTTCGGGTCGCCCGACGGCACGACCGCACCAGCCGCCGTCGCAGGCGTGTCGACGAAGTAGTGCACGTGGAACGACGTCGGGTCGCCGTCCGTCGCCGCCTTCACGTTCAGCGTCGGCGTGATCGCCACGCTCACCGTTGTCGGCGCGGCCGATGTCGGCGCAGTCACCACCACCGTCGCCGTCGGACACGGCGCGACCGTAGGCACCGGCGTCGGCGTTGCCGTCGGCGTTGCCGTCTGCGCCTGCGCCACTCCCGTTGCCACCGCCAACATCAACGCCACGCCCGCGCCAATCGCGAGCACGCGTCTCACACCACCGAACATTCGTCGCTCCAGTCGTCTGCATCGAGCCTTGGAGCGCGCAGTGTACCCCGCCCGAGCTTGCGCGTACCGACGAGCTGATGCGAGGTCATGAGATGCCCCGACGCAGTGCGCGCAGCAGCGACGAGCGCCAACCGCGAGAGCTAGTCCGCCGCCGGCAGCGCCACCTGGAAGCACGACCCGTCCGTCACCGTCGGGTCCACCCACACGCGACCGCCCTGCAGCTCCACCAGCCGCCGCACCGTCGCCAGGCCGATGCCCGAGCCGTCTCGCGCGCCCACGCCCTTACCGCGCGCGCGCAGCGTGAAAATGCGCTCGCGCTCGTCCGGCGGCACGCCGATGCCCCAGTCGCGCACCGCGATGCGCACCGTGTCGCCCTCGCGCGTTCCGCCGATGCGGATCTGCGCGGCGCGCCCCTGCGCCCGGTACTTCACCGCGTTCTCGACGAGGTTCGCGAACACGCGATACAGCGCATCGCGGTCACCAATCACCGCCGGCAGCTCGCCGATCTCGACGATCGCGTCCGCCAGCTGCACCTGCGCGTCCAGCGCCGTCATCACGTCGCCCACCAGCGCGCGCAACTCCACCGGCCGCGCCGCCAGCGGCCGCGCCGCATCGTCGGCCGCGAGCCGCCGCAACGACTGTGCGAGCGTCTGCGCCTGCGCCGTCGCCACCACTGCGCGCCCCGCGATATCTCGCGCCTCCACCGGCAGCGGCCCCAGCGCGCCCGCGTTCAACAGCTCGAGGTAGCTGCGCGTCGTCATCAGCGGGCCGCGCACGTCGTGCGCGAACGCCGCCAGCTCCAGCCGCAGCGCGCCCAGACGCTGCTCCAGCCCGGACCCGCGCACCAGCAGTCGCCGCAACGCGAGGTGCAGCAGCGCGCCGCCCAGCACCGGCATCATGAACAACAGCTCTACCGCCATCGAGTCCCACGCCTCGCGCGCCGCGAGCGCCGCGATGCCGAACGCGGCCGTCAGCGACACCGCCCAGATCACGAAGAAGCTCATGCCATCGGCGAACGCGGACGCGCGCCGGCTCCAGCCGGATGCGCTGAGCGCGGCACGCACGGCCGCCCCTGCCGTGCGTCCCTCGCCACCGATGGGCTCCGGGGCCAACGCCCCTGCGTGCTGCATCCTGCCGCCTCTACTGCTCGGACCTGGCTCCACCGTACGGGCGACGCCGGGCGCTCCCTATCCGTAAACTCCCGCAATGCCACCCCGGCGCACCCCTGAAGCCGCCCCCTTCGCCGAGGCCGCCGCGCTCCGCGCCGCGATGCGCCCGGAGCTGCCACCCGGCCTCGTAGAGCACATCGACCGCGTTGTCGCGCTCGCCGGGCCGCTCGCCACCCGCCACGGCCTCGACGTGACCCGCACGCTGCTCGCCGCCCAGGCGCACGACCTGCTGCGCGCCGTGCCCCCCGTGGAGCTGCTCCGCCGCGCCGAGGCCGCCGGGCTGCCCATCGACCCCATCGAGCGCGCCGAGCCGGTGCTGCTGCACGGCCCGCTCGGCGCGCACGAGCTCGCGTCACGCGGCTGGATGACCGACCCGCTCGTGCTCGACGCCGTGCGCTGGCATACCACCGGACACCCCGCCTACCTGCCCGAGGCGTGGGCCGTCTTCGTCGCCGACAAGGTCGACCCCCACAAGGTCGACCGCTGGCCCGCGCTCGCCGCCGTCGCCGAGCTCGCCGAGACCTCCCTCGAGCTCGCCGCGCTCGCCTACCTCGAGCTGAACGCCGCGCGCGCCCGCCGCGAGGGCTGGCTCCCCCACCCCCTCGCGGAAGCGACGCGGCTGGCCCTCCGCCGCCGGCTGGCCTGAGTCGCGGAAGCGTTAGCGCGGCAGGGTGGAGCGGACCAGCACGTGCGCGCTGTCACGCGTCCACAGCACCGGCCCGAACGGGTACCCGCCCGTCCGCGCGAGCTCGAAGCGCGCGCCACTGCGCAGGTCGACTACGACCGGGCGCGTCTCGTTGGGGCCGGCGCTCGCCGCGACACCCACGAACGCGCCGTTCGGCGACAGCTGCGGCACGCCGCTCTCTTCGACGCAACGCGGAGCGCGCGGCGCAGGGTGGATCACCAGCACCCCGCGACAGCGTGAGACCGACGACTCGATCGCCAGCACGGGCGCTCCCTCGTACAACGCAACGGACGGCAGCGGTCCGTCGATCAGCGGACAACCCGCCTGCGGCTGGCGCACCGGCTCGTCCGTGAGCCGCCACTCCGCAAGAACCGTGCCGTCGGACACGCGCTGCACCACCACGCTGTGCCGCTCCGCAGGCAGGTGAACCACCAGTCCGCCAGGAACGAAACACGCCGGGCGGCACGAGCGGCCTAGGCTGCGCTCCCGTCCGGACGGCGCGTGGTACAGCCTGAAGTCTGGGCCCCCGAACAGCAGCCAGTCCGATTCGGACCACCGAGCGTCGCGGCCCACCTGTTCCACCCACTTACCCGAGGCCACCTCGATCACCCTGACCCGGTCGTCGTGTGAGCCGTTCGCCAGGCGAACGAGGATTGCGTGCGCCAGATAGCGCCCGCTCGGCGACCACGAGGGCCCGCATCCCTCGCAGGAGCCCGGCAGGTCCCCGGCCAGCTCGCGCTCTGCGCCTCCCGCAAGCTGCCGCACCCACAGCCGATGCATCGTTGCCCCGTCGGCACCCTTGTACGACTCCACGCGCACGATCATCGAACCGTCGGGACTGACCCCGGCGTCGAACCCATCCGGCGCGCACTGCCAGCGCTCCACAGCGCGAGTGCCGCACCGCAAAGCCAGGCTGCCATCCGCGAGCTCCGAGACTTCGAATGCGCTCTCGAGCGGCGCCGAAGGGAGCACGCGCGTGACCGGACGCCAGCGCCCATCTGCGGTCGATAACACGAACGCGCGCCGCTCGAGGTTCGGGTCGGGGGCGGGCCCCCGCGGGAAGGCGGGCACGGTCGCCGACGCGCGCACCGGCGGAGTGCTCATGGGGGGCGTGACCCCAGGGACCGACGTGGATGCGGGCGTCGGCAGCGCGAACGGCGGAAGTGATCCAGGCGGCGTCGCGAGCGCGCAGGCCGTCACTGCCGGCGGCGTCGCCGTCGCACCCACTGGCGGCGTCTCGCCGCGATCCGCCGTGCACGCACAGCCCCACGCCAGCAACACCACGACCACGAGCACGCCCGCACCGCGCCGCACTCGCATCGCCCCCTCCGCCCCGCGCCGCCGGCGTAGCCCAGTGAGCGCCGCCATCGGGTCCTGAGGGGCGTTGCTCGACGGCCGGCCGCAGGCGTCCTGACGCGTTCCTTACCACCCGCGTGGCCCTCGGATCCGGTGCCCGATCCGCCTTGTCAGTCTAGAACTTCTGTTCTACCGTTCGGTCACCGGCAGACAGCCGGGAGATGGGAGACCCCGTGTCCGCACTCTGGGACAGCGCAGCCCTCGTCGAGGACCTCGCGAGCGCCGGCAGCAGCGGCTTCAACGCCGCGTACTTCGCGCACCGCGCGCATGCCGCCTCCGGCCCGCGCCGGCTCGCCGCCACCGTGCTCGCGCTGCTCTGCGGGGGCACCGCGCTCCAGGCCGCACAGCACCTCGTCGTCGCGGACCCCGGCGCCGCCGAGGTGCTGGCCCGCGCGCCACTGCTCGCTGCGAACCTCGCCGTCAGCGCGCTCGCCCTCGCCGGCGCGCGACCCCGCGCGGACGCGGGCGCCCCCTCAGACACGCCCCCTGGCCCGGAGACGCACCGATGACCGCGCTCGCCGCCGCCGTCGCCCGCGAGCAGTACGAGCTGGCCGCGCTGCGCCTGCTGCTCGGCGTCGTCGCCACGCTCGATCGCATGGCACCCCCCGCGCGCGAGCAACTGCTCGCGCTGCTCACCCCGGAGCGCCCATGACCCCGCCCGACCGCGCGCGCTCGCGCGGTTCTCGCCGCGCGGCCGCGTCGTTCTACGCCGCCGCGCTCAACGCCGCCGACCGCGACGCCCTCGACGGTGCGCGCGGCGTCGAGGGCCTCGCCGACGAGATCGCGCTGCTGCGCCTGCGCCTGCGCGACGCGCTGGTCGACCACGCCGACGACGCACGCCTGATCGAGGCGAGCGTGCGCCTGCTCATCCAGTCACTGCTCGCGCAACACCGCGTGTCGGCGAAGCAGGCCGACAACCTCAGCGAGGCGATAGCCGCCGTGCTCGAAGAGTTCGGCGCAGTGCTGAAAGGAGTCACCGATGATCCCGCCGCGTGACCCCGTCGCCCGCGCGCTGCGCACGCTGCTCACGTCGCGTGCGCGCCCGCCGGCGCCCGACCTCGCGACGCAACTGCGCTACCTCGAGGCCGACGTGCGCGACATGCGCCAGCGCATCAACGCGCTGTTCTTCACCGTGCTCGCCGCGCTCCTCGCCGGTGTGCTCGAACGGTTCGCCGCGTGAGCGCCGCCACCACTGCCCCGCCGCGCCGGCTGCCGCCGTTGCGCCCCTACCAGGCGACGATCGCGAACGCGATCGTCGCGCGCGCGCTGCGCCGTGACGGCGGCTCGCTCTCCGTCGAGATCGCGCGCCAGGGCGGCAAGAACGAACTGTCCGCCCGCGCCGAGCTCGCGCTGCTACTCGTGCGTCACGCCGCCGGCGGCACCATCGTGAAGTGCGCGCCCACGCTCGTGCCGCAGGCGCGCATCTCGCTCGCGCGGCTGCGCGACCGCGCGCAGGAGGCGGGCCTGGGCGCCGCCGTCGTCGCCTCCGCCGACGAGCTGCGCTGCGGTCGCGCGCGCGCTCGCTTCCTCTCCGCCGACCCCGCTGCCAACGTCGTCGGCCACACCGCCGACCTGCTGCTCGAAGTCGACGAAGCGCAGGATGTCGACGCCGAGACGTTCGACCGCGCGTTCCGCCCGATGGCCGCGTCGACAAACGCCCCGGTCGTCTTCTACGGCACGCCGTGGGGCGCGCGCTCGCTGCTCGAACGCGCGAAAGCCG
>CAMDBZ010000067.1 GCA_945889565.1 Thermoflexus hugenholtzii JAD2
AACACGCGCAGCGCGCCCTGCGGCAGCCCCTTGGAGGCCAGCAGCTCTCGTGCGCGGGCGGCCGCGCGGGGGGTGATCGTCACCAGCACCGCGGTGTCTTCGGTCTGTGTGGTCATCGGTGCGGCCCTCCTCGGGCGATCGTGGCGGGCGGCGACAGCCGCCGCGCCTGCTCAACGAACATTATAGCGCGGCCGCCACCACCCGATACCCGCACAGGAACTCGTGGGGTAGCGCGTCGAGCGGGAGCGGGGTTACCGGGGCGCCGATCAGCGCCTCCAGCAGCCGTCGATCGTGGTCGCACGTGCGCCGCGGGCCCCCTTCGGGGACCGGCTCGAAGCGGCTGCACGGGCAGCCACGGCCCAGCAGCCGCAGCTCGTCCCCGTCGCGCACGAGCTCGAAGTCCAGCCCCTCGATCGCCAGCAGCTCCGTCGCGATGCCCGCGCGCTCCTCGGGGGTGCGGCCGTCCATGCGCGGCCCGCACTCCCGCGCCAGCCGCGCGGCCATCTTCTCGAAAATGAGCTCCGCGAGCTCACTACCCTGCCGCCCCGTCGTCTCCGCCGGCTCGAGCGCGATGATCTCCTCGATCAGCCGCCGCGTGAGCCGCACGTAGTGATGCGGGAACAGCTCCGCGCCGGCCTCCGTGAGCGAAAACTGGTAGCGCGGGCGGCCAGCCCCGCCGCGCACCTGCGTGACCGCCACGAACCCGTCGCGCATCAGCACGTCGAGGTGACGACGCACCGTCGCTCCGGCCAGCCGCAGCTGCCGCGCGAGATCGTCGACAGACACCGCCTCGCGGCGGCGCAGGATATCGAGGATCGCCTCGCGGCTCGTTTCCAGCCGCCCGAGCATCGCCATCGTGCGTCGAGCCTATGGCGGGCGCCGGTGCCCCGTCAAACTTTCCACCGTTTTGCGCTCAGAAAGCGCGTAACTCCGCCGCACCGACCGCGACGCGCGCTACCATGGGCGCCATGGCCGGCCCGGAGCGCAGCTACTTCGACCACGCCGCGACGACGCCGCTGGACCCCGCGGTGCTCGAGGCGATGCTGCCGTACTTCCGCGAGCGCTGGCACAACCCGTCGTCCATCTATGTGGAGGCGCAGCGCACCCGCCAGGCCATCGACGAGGCGCGAGAGACGGTGGCGGAGGCGATCGGCGCCCAGCCGGACGAGATCGTGTTCACCTCGGGCGGCTCGGAGTCCGACAACCTCGCGCTGCGCGGCGTGCTCGCGGCGAGCACCCAGCGCGGGCGGCACCTCGTCACCACGGCCGCCGAGCACCACGCCATCCTCGACACCGCCGAGCAGCTCGAGCGCGACGGCGCGCTGGTCACCATCGTCGGCGTCGAGCGTGACGGCCGTGTGGACGCCGCGGCCGTGGCCGCCGCCGTGCGCCCGGACACCGTGCTCGTGTCCGTGATGCACGCCAACAACGAGGTCGGCGCGATCAACGACATCGCCGCGATCGCCGAGCAGGTACGCGCGCGCAACCCGCACACCGCCGTGCACACCGACGCTGTGCAGTCGGCGGCCCACCTCGGCGTCGACGTGCGCACGCTCGGCGTGGACCTGCTGACGCTCACCGCGCACAAGTGCTACGGCCCGCGCGGCGCCGGCGCGCTGTACGTGCGCGCGGGCACCCCGCTCGTGCCGCAGATCCTCGGTGGCGGGCAGGAGGAGCGGCGGCGGGCCGGCACGGAGAACACCCCCGCGATCGTTGGCCTCGCCGCCGCGCTGCGACTCGCCGGCGAGCGCCGCGCCGCCGACATCGCCCACGAACGCGCGCTCCAGGTGCGGCTCATGGCGGAGCTGCCGCAGCGTGTGCCGCTGCTCGGCATCACCGGCCCGCGCGAGCTCGCGCTGCGGCTCCCGGGGTCGGTGTCGGCGGTCGTCGCCTTCGTGGAGGGCGAGTCGATCCTGCTCGCGCTGGACCTCGCCGGCATCGCCGCGTCGTCCGGCTCGGCCTGCACCACGGGCTCCGTGGAGCCGAGCCACGTGCTGGTCGCGATGGGCGTGCCGGACGAGCTCGCGCGCGGCTCGCTGCGTTTCACGCTCGGCCGCATGAACACCGACGCCGACGTCGACCGGCTGCTCGAGGTGCTGCCCGCTGTGGTGGCGCGCCTGCGCGCGCTCTCGCCGGTCGCGCTCGAGCCGCCGCCCGCCTACCTGCCCTGGCTCGACGCTCCGTCACTCGCGCTCGCGCGGTGACCGGTGCACGGCCGCCGCGGCGCTGTACGCGCGGACCACACGCCCGGTAGGATGCCTGCGGCGGCGCGTGCCGTGCCGAACCCGGCGCGCCCCAGCCGTCCCAGACGCCGCGAAGGACGCAGCCTTGACGATGCTTGAGCCCCGCGCCCGCCCCCTCGACCTGCTGCGCGCCGACCGCGACATCGCGCCGCTCGACCTGGACGAGGAAGTGCGCAAGAACGTGCTGCTCACCTCGGTGGACGGCATCCTCAACTGGGCGCGCGCCTCCTCGCTGTGGCCGGCGATGTTCGGCCTCGCCTGCTGCGCCATCGAGATGATCGCCTCGGCCACCTCCCGCTACGACATCGCGCGTTTCGGCGCGGAGATCTTCCGCGCCTCGCCGCGCCAGGCAGACCTGATGATCGTCGCGGGCACCGTGACCTGGAAGATGGCGCCCGCCGTGCGCCGCGTGTACCTGCAGATGGCCGAGCCGAAGTGGGTCATCTCCATGGGCGGCTGCGCGATCATGGGCGGGCCGTTCGCCTACGCGTACTCCGTGCTGCCGGGCGTGAACCTCATCTGCCCCGTCGACGTGTACGTGCCCGGCTGTCCGCCGCGCCCAGAGTCGTTGCTGCAAGGGCTGATGCTGCTGCAGGACAAGATTCGCGAGTTCGGCGTCGAGGGCGGCCAGCGCCTGCGCCCCGAGCCCGATGGCGACTTCTCGCGCTACCTCCCCGCAGGCGACCCCTTGCGCACCGAGCTTGAGTCGCTCTTCCCGCCGTACCCCGGCCTCGACGACCCGACGCGGCTCTCCGGCGGCTACCCCCGGCACGCGCCGCTCGGCTGAGCGCGGGGGTTCGCCGATAGGACGCTGCCACCGTCCTGACGACCATGCATGAGGCGCCCATCCTGCGGCGGCGCCGCGCATGACAGGTCGCCGATGAACCGCTATCCAACGCTGGACGAGCTCGTGCAGGCCGTCGTCGAGCTGCGCCCGCTGGCCGCGGTGGCGACGCGCGTGATCACGCTCGCCGGCGACGACCGCTTCTCCGCGCACGAGCTCGCGACCACGATCGCGAGCGATCAAGCGCTCAGCGCGAAGCTGCTGCGGCTCTCCAACTCCGCGTACTACGGCTTCCCGCGCCGCATCACCACGGTGCGCGACGCCGTGGTGCTGCTCGGCTTTCGCCAGGTGCGCCAGGCCGCCCTCGCCACCTGCCTCGTCGACGCGCTGCCGGGGAGCCACACGCTGCGCTACGGCGAGTTCTGGCAGCACGCGCTCGCCGTGGGCGTGACCGCGGAGCTGCTCGGCCGCGCCGAGGGGGCGTCGCAGGAGGAGGCGTTCACCGCCGGCGTGCTGCACCAGATCGGCCGCCTGGCGCTGGACCAGCACGTGCCGGACGCCTTCGCCGCCGCCGTCACGCTCGCGCGCGCGCAGGCGCTGCCGCTGCGCGACGCGGAGCGCATCGTGCTCGGCTACACGGACGCCGAGCTCGGCGGCGGGCTGGTGCGCGCGTGGCAGTTCCCGGCGGCGCTCGCCGACGCCATCGAGCGGCACGAGCTGTCCGCCGATGCGCTGCCGGACCGCCGCTCGCTCACCGCCTGCGTGGTGCGCGCCCGGCTGTTCGTGCGCGCGCAGGGCGTGCCGGACGGCCTCGACCGCGCCGGCGCGGAGGCGACAGCCGTCGAATGCCCCGCCGAGTGGCTCGAGCCGCCGCTGTCCGTGGCGCTCGGCCGCCAGGGCGGCGTCGAGGGCTTGCTGGGCCGCGTCGACGCCTTCCTCGAGACGGCCATCGCGGGCTAGTCGCGCGCCTGCCCCGGGCTTCCCCCGATTCGTGCACCCCGCCCGGGCGACGACGATCGCAGCAGGCGCTACGCGACGCGCCGGGGGACGGACGCATGCAGCCTTATCCGACGCTCGACGACCTCGTGAACCAGATCGGCGAGCTGCGGCCGATCGGCGCCGTGGCGACGCGCATCCTCCAGCTGACCGAGAGTGAGCGCTTCTCCGCGCACGAGCTCGCGACGGTCATCTCCGCCGACCAGGCGCTGACCGCGAAGATGCTGCGCCTCTCCAACTCCGCGTACTACGGCTTCCCGCGGCGCATCACCACGGTGCGCGACGCCGTCGTGCTGCTCGGCTTCCGCGCGGTGCGCTCCGCCACGCTCGCGTCGTGCGTGATCGATGCGGTGCCCGGGTCGACGAATATTCCATACAAGGCGTTCTGGCACTTCTCGGTGACGGTCGCGATGCTCGCCGACGTGCTGAGCCGCGCGCACCGCGTGCACCAGGACGAGACGTTCACCGCCGGCATCGTGCACAACATCGGCCGGCTCGCGCTCGACCAGCAGGTGCCGCAGGCGCTGCAAGACGCGGCGCTGCTCGCGAAGCGGCACCGCGTGAGCCTGCACGAGGCGCAACGGGAGCTGCTCGGCTTCGACGACGCTGAGCTGGGCGGAGCGCTCGCGCTGCACTGGAATTTCCCAGAGGAGCTCGCCGGGGCTGTCGGCCAGCACGCGATGAAGCTCGACGAGCTGCCCGACCCCGGCTCGACGGCGGCGTTCGTGGTCCGCGCCCGCATGTTCGCCCGCGCCTACGGCTTCTCGGACGGCGTCGAGGAGCCTGCCCCGGGCGCCCCGGAGCGGGCGTGGTCGCTACCGCCGCTCTCGATGACGCTCAAGCGCGCGGGTGGCGCCAACGGCGTGCAGGCGCGCGTGCGGGCCTTCATGGAGCACACGGTCGCCGCATAACAGCCGCCCGTAGTCCGCGCGAACGAGGCCCCGGCGCCGCTCGTCCCCTTGCGTCCCGCCCCCCGATTCGGTACAACGTGTTAGCACTCAATGCAGACGAGTGCTAACAGCGCCCCGCCGGGCCGGCCCCACCTCGTGGGTGGGCCGCGCCTCATGGGCGGTGCCGTCAACCAACCACCGGGGAGAGCAGGACGAGGGACGAATGGCAAAGCAGCTCAAGTTCGACGAGGAGGCGCGCCAGGCCCTCCGTAGCGGCATCGACCAGCTCGCGGGCGCCGTGCGCATGACACTCGGGCCCAAGGGGCGCAACGTCGTGCTCGACAAGCGCTTCGGCCCGCCGACGATCACCAACGACGGCGTCACCATCGCCAAGGAGATCGAGCTCGCCGACCCGTTCGAGAACATCGGCGCGCAGCTGGCCAAAGAGATCGCCTCCAAGACCAACGACATCGCCGGTGACGGCACCACGACGGCCACCGTGCTCGGCCAGGCGATCGTCCACGAGGGGCTGAAGAACGTCGCCGCCGGCGCGGACCCGATGGCGCTCAAGCGCGGCATCGAGGCCGCTGCCCGCGCCATCAACGAGGCGATCTCCAAGAACTCGACGAAGGTGACCACGCGCGAGCAGATGGCGCAGGTCGCCTCGATCTCCGCCGCCTCGCAGGAGATCGGCGCGCTCATCGGCGACGTGATGGAGGCGACCGGCAAGGACGGCGTCATCACCGTCGAGGATTCGCGCTCCATCACCACCGAGATCGAGTACGTCGAGGGCATGGCCTTCGACCGCGGCTACGTGTCGCCGTATTTCGTCACCAACCCCGAGCGCATGGAAGCCGTCATCGACGAGCCGTACATCTTCGTCACGGACCAGAAGCTCACGTCCGTGAACGACATCCTGCCGCTGCTCGAAAAGCAGCTCTCCAGCTCGAAAGACCTCGTGATCATCGCCGAGGAGATCGAGGGCGAGGCGCTGGCCACGCTCGCGGTGAACAAGCTGCGCGGCACCATCAACGTGGTCGCGGTGAAGGCGCCCGGCTTCGGCGACCGCCGCAAGGAGAACCTTTCGGACATCGCCGCGCTCACCGGCGCGACCGTGATCAGCCCGGAGCTCGGCCGCGGGCTCGACTCCGCGGAGCCCGCGGACCTCGGGCGCGCGCGCCGCGTCGTCGTCACCAAGGAAGAGACGACGATCATCGAGGGCCGCGGCACCAAGCAGGCCATCGAGCAGCAGACGCAGATGATCAAGGCCTCGCTGGAGGCCGCGACCAGCGACTGGGACCGCGAGAAGCTGCAGGAGCGGATGGGCCGGCTCGCCGGCTCCGTAGCCGTGATCAAGGTCGGCGCGGCCACCGAGGTGGAGCTGACCGAGAAGAAGCACCGCGTGGAGGACGCACTGTCCGCCACCCGCGCCGCCGTCGAGGAGGGCATCGTGCCCGGCGGTGGCGTCGCCTTCATCAACGCGCTCTCCGTGCTCGACAAGCTGCAGCTCGAGGGCGACGAGGCGACAGGCGTGCGCATCATGCGCCGCGCACTCGAGGAGCCGATGCGCCGCATCGCCGCCAACGCCGGCGAGGACGGCTCGGTGATCGTGCGGCAGGTGCAGAGCCTCAAGCGCGGCGAGGGCTACGACGCCGCGCGCAACCGCTACGGCAACATGATCGAGTTCGGCATCATCGACCCCGCCAAGGTCACCAAGGCCGCGCTCGACAACGCCGTGTCCATCGCCGGCATGGTGCTTACCACGAACTGCCTCGTCACCGACCTGAAGGACGACGAGAAAGCCAATGCCAGCGCGGGAGCGATGTACTAGCTCGCTGATCGCATCGCTCGTCACACAACGAAGGGGCCGGCAAATGCCGGCCCCTTCGCTGTGCGGCCCACCGCTCGGCCTCGACGCTCGACGCTCGACGCGCTCAGCACAGCGTCAGCCGGCCAGCCACCAGCGCTCCCCCGCGTTCGCGCGCCCGCGCCCGATCAGCAGCGCGACCAGGCCCGCGACGAACATCGCTGCCGCGCCGCCGAGGAACACCTCGCGGAACGTATCGACCTGCGCCGTCGCCACCAGCGCCTCGAACTCCGGCGACCCGAACGTTGCGTTGCCCGCGCGTGCGTAGAAGCGCCCGAGGCCCTGTGAGGTGAGCAGCGCCGCGCCCGCGAGCATGCCCGCCACGCGCGCGAGCGTGAGCCACGCCGCGGCGGTTGCGCGCTCGGCCTCGCCGACGTGTTGCAGCACGGCCGTGCCCAGCGGCGCAACGACGAGGCCGAAGCCGAGCCCCGCCACGAGCAGCGGCGCCGAGCGCAGCGGCTCGCCGAGCTCGCGGTCCCACGCGCCGAGCCCGGCGAGCCCCGCCGCCGCCACCCACATGCCCGCAACGGCCGTGGGTCGGATCCCCCACGCGCCCGCGAGCCAGCCGCCCGCGAGCGCCCCCAGGGGTACCGTCACCGTCAGCCGCATCAGCGTCAGCCCACCTGCGAGCGGGCGCTCGCCGAGCACGAGGTTCACGAACAACGGCACCGCGATCAGCGCCGTGATCAGGCCGCCGCCCAACAGCACGTGCGCCGCGTGCGCCGCCCACACCGGCCGCGGCGCGAACATCGACAGGCGCAGCAGCGAGGCCCGCGCGCGCCGCTCGTGCCAGCCGAAGGCCGTCGCCAGCAGCGCGCTCATCGCCAGCAGCGCCGCCGTCGCGGCCCACGGACGGCGGGCGAGCGGGTCGTCGACGAGCGCGACGGTGAACACCGCGAGCGCCGCGGCGAGCAGCGCGCCGCCCCCCCAGTCGATGCGCCCGCCCACGGGCCGGTTCGCGATCGCCCACCAGCCCGCGCCCAGCACCGGCAGCGTCATCGGCACGTTCACCCAGAACACCCAGCGCCAGCCGAACCAGTCCGTGATCGCGCCGCCCCACAGCGGCCCCAGCAGCGCGCCCGCCTCGGACGCCGCCGCGATCGCGCCGAGCCCGAGCGCGCGCCGCGCCGGCGGCAGCTCATCGACGACGATCGCCATCGCCACCGGGACGACGCCGCCGCCCCCGACCGCCTGCAACGCGCGCGCCGCGACGATCCACCCATAGCTCGGCGCGAGCGCGACCAGCACGCTCCCGAGCATGAAGATCGCGAGCGTCACCGCGAAGATGCGCGCGCGCCCGTGCACGTCGGCGACCCGCCCGAGCAGCGGCAACGCCACGAGGTAGCCGAGCAAGTACCCGTTCACCACCCAGGAGGAGCGGTAGAACTCGTCCACGGCGATGCCGACGTCCTGGATGATCGCGGGCAGCACCGCGACGATCGACGTCTGGTCGTCGGCCGCCACGAACACGCCCGCCGCGACGATCGCGAGC
>CAMDBZ010000068.1 GCA_945889565.1 Thermoflexus hugenholtzii JAD2
CGGAACGCATGCCCCACGCTCGGCGCATCGCGGGACCGGTCGCGATGGTCTCGGCGAACCAGGCGCCGGGCGGCGAGGCCGAGCTCGGCGAGGACTGGTGCGAGCGCTGGCGCGCCGAACGCATCGAGGCGCTGCTCGCGGCCACGGAGCGGCACTCCGTCGCCTCGTTCGCCGCGATGCAGCTCGACGCGCAGTCGGAACCGATGCGGCGGCTCGCCGCACTGCTCGTCGCGCGCGAGCTTGTCGCGGACCCCACCGTGCGCGCGCTGCTCGCCGCCTGGGACGGCCACCTCCGCGCGACCAGCGCCGCCGCGGCGATCGTGGAGACGGTGCTCGGCGAGGCGGCGCAGGCGCTCACGGCGCGCATGGCCGGCGCGTCCGCGCGCACGCCGCTCGGCGCGGGTATCGGCGTGGCGTTCGCCGGCTCCTCGTTCTCGATGCGACTACAGGGCTGGGTGCTGCACGCGCTCGAGTCCGCGGCGCCGCCGTGGTGCACGGGCGAGGCCGATCGCGACCGCGTGCTGCGCGCGGCTGTGGAGCGTGCGCTCGCGCGGCTGCGCGTGGAGCTCGGCCCCGTGGCGCAGCGCTGGCGCTGGGGCGATCTGCATCGCTGGACGCCGCCGCATCCGCTGGCCGCAGTGCCGCTGCTCAAGCGGCTCGTGTCGCGCGGCCCGTTCCCGTTCCCCGGTGACACCAACACGCTGCTGCAGGGCGGCTTCAGCTTGCTGCGCGGCCCGGCATCGGTCGCAGTGCTGCCCAGCTACCGCCAGGTGATCGACCTCGCGGACCCCGACCGCTCATTGTTCCAGCTGCCCACGGGCAACTCCGGCATCCCCGGCCACCCGCGCTATGACGACGCGATCGATGAGTTCCTGGGCGGCCGACACCGCCCGCTGCTGTACACGCGCGCAGCCGTGGCGGCGCAGCGCGAGCACCTGCTGTGGCTCGATCCCGCATGACCGAGCGCGCGAGCGAGGCGCTCGACGTGCGCAGCGCGCGCTACCGCGCGCTCGTCGACGCGGAGCTGCGCGCCGTCGTCGGCGACGATCCAGCGGCGCTCTACCGGCTGATGCGCTACCACCTCGGCTGGACCGACGCCGCCGGCGCCGACGCGGCCGCATCGCCCGGCAAGCAGCTGCGCTCGACCCTGCTGCTGCTTGTTGCCGAGCTGTGCGGAGGCGACGCGACGCGGGCAGCGCCGGCCGCCGCGGCGATCGAACTCGTCCACAATTTCTCGCTGCTGCACGACGATATCGAAGACGAGAGCGCGGAGCGCCGCGGCCGTCCCACCGTGTGGACGCTGGCGGGCGTCCCGCAGGCCATCAACGCCGGCGACGGCATGCACGCGCTCGCGCGGCTCGCGCTGCACCGGCTGGCCGCGGCTGGCATCGACCCAGCGCGGGTCCTCGACGCGATGCGCGAGCTCGACGAGGCGTGCGTGCGGCTTGTCGAGGGGCAGCACCTCGACCTCGCGTTCGAGCGCCAGGCGCACGTCACGCGCGCCGAGTACCTCGCGATGGCCGCCGGCAAGACGGCCGCGCTGCTGGCGGCGTCGGCCGCCGTCGGCGCGATCGCCGGCGGCGCGGACGGCGAGCGCGTGCGTGCGCTGCGGGCGTTCGGGCAGCACCTCGGCATGGCGTTCCAGGCCATCGACGACGTGCTCGGCATCTGGGGCGACCCCGCCGTGACCGGAAAGCCCGCCGGCGACGACCTGCGCACGCGCAAGATGACGCTGCCCGTGATCGCGGCGCTGGAGGCGGGCGGACCGGCCGCAGCCGCGCTGGCGGCCGCGTACAGCCGCCCGGCAGCCCCCGCGGACGACATCGCGGCGCTCGCGCGCCTCGTCGAGGCCGGGGGCGGCCGCGCCGCTGCCGGCGGGTTCGCGCGCGAGCAGCTCGCGGCGAGCCTTGCGGCACTCGAGCGCGCCGGGTTCGACGCCGCGGGCGTCGCGCTCTGTCGCGAGCTGGCGATGCGTGCCGTCGAACGCACCTTTTGAGGACCTCTGGAGACCGTTACGGGGATGCGCCCACCGTCGCCGCGCGGCGCTCGACTCGCCCCGCGCCTTCGCCTTGACCCGAACTCAACCGCGCTCAACGATCGTGGTTGCCTCGAGGCGACGCCCCACGCTGGCGCGCATTGCGCGGTGCTGCGCACAGAACGGACACGGCCGTGAGGAAGAAGACGATCCGCGACATCGACCCCCGCGGGAAGCGCGTCCTGCTGCGCGTGGACTACAACGTGCTCGTCGAGGACGGCCAGGTCGTCGACGACATGCGCGTGCGCGAATCGCTGCCGACCATCCGCGCGCTGCGCGCCGCGGGCGCGTGCATCGTGATCTGCTCGCACCGCGGGCGGCCGCGCGGCGGCGTGGACGAGACGCTGCGCAACGCGCCGGTCGGGGCGCACCTCACCCAGCTGCTGGGCGTGCCTGTGCGCATGGCCGACGACTGCGTCGGCCCGGACGTCGAGCGCATGACGCTCGCGCTACAGCCCGGCGACATCCTGCTCCTCGAGAACGTGCGCTTCCACCCCGAAGAAGAGGCGAACGACGACGCGTTTGCGCAGCAACTCGCGCGCCTCGCCGACATCTACGTGAACGATGCGTTCGGCACGGCGCACCGCGCGCATGCTTCCACGCACGCGATCGCGAAGTACCTGCCCGCCGTCGCGGGGCTGCTGCTCGAGCGGGAGGTCGATTACCTCTCGCGCGTCAGCGACCACCCGGAGCGGCCGTTCGCGATCGTGCTCGGCGGCGCCAAGGTGTCTGACAAGATCGGCATCCTGGAGCACCTGGCGGAGTACGCCGACCTGATCTGCATCGGCGGCGCGATCGCCAACACCTTCCTCAAGGCGCGCGGCATCGACGTGGCGGACTCGCTCGTCGACAGCGACGGGCTCGCCGCGGCGCGCTACATCATGGCCGCAGCCGAGCATCGCGGCGGCCCGGACATCGTGCTGCCCTCGGACGTCGTGGCCGCGTTCGGCGAGGCCGGGCCGGGACACGTGCGCACGGTCTCGGTCGCGCAGGTCCCGGTCAACTGGCGCATCCTCGACATCGGCCTGGGCACCGTGCAGAACTTCGCGGCCGCGCTGCAGCCGATGCGCACCGTCGTGTGGAACGGCCCGATGGGCCTGTTCGAGCGCGAACCCTTCGACCGTGGCTCGCTCGCCGTCGCGCGCATCCTCGCGGAGCTGCAGGCCACGACGGTCGTCGGCGGCGGCGAGACGGTGGCGGCGCTGCGTCGTGCGGGCGTGGCGGACCGCATTTCGCACGTCTCCACCGGCGGTGGCGCGTCGCTGGCGATGCTCCAGGGCAAGCCCCTGCCCGCCGTCGAGGTGCTCCTGGACGCCTAGCCTCCGCGGTCCGACTCGCGGGCTCCGTTCGCGCCTGCGCGCGCGCTCCGGCTAGCATAGGCGCATGGAATTCGACCTCATCCGACGGCTGTCCGTTCCCGCCGACACCAAGGTGCTGCTCTGCGTGCTCGACGGGCTGGGCGGCCTGCCGGGCCCCCGCGGCCGCACCGAGTTGGAGGAGGCGTACCCCCAGCACCTGGACCGGCTGGCCGAGCAGGGCGCGCTCGGGCAGACGCTGCCGGTGGGCTACGGCATCACGCCGGGCTCCGGCCCGGGCCACCTGGCGCTCTTCGGCTACGACCCGCTGCGCTTCGAGGTCGGCCGAGGCGTGCTCGAGGCGACCGGCATCGACTTCCCGCTCACGGCGTCCGACGTCGCCGCGCGCGGCAACTTCTGCACGCTGGACGCCGAGGGCCGCATCGTCGACCGCCGCGCCGGGCGCGTGCCCACCGAGGTGACCGCCGAGATCTGTGCCGAGCTCGAGGCGGGCGTGCGCTTGCCGGGAGTTGAGCTGTTCGTCCGCCCGGTGCGCGAGCACCGCTTCGTGCTCGTGCTGCGCGGTCACGCGCTGCACGACGCGCTGACCGAGACGGACCCGCAGCGCGAGGGCGTGGCGCCGTTGCCCGCCGAGCCGCGCGAGCCCGCGGCCGCCACGACGGCGGCGCTGGTCAACAGCTTCGTCGTGCAGGCGCGCGCGATCATCGGCGGGCGCGATCGCGCGAACGGGCTGACGCTGCGCGGCTGGGCCAGGCGCCCGGACCTGCCGCAGCTCCCAGAGCTGTGGAAGCTGCGCGCCGCGGCCGTGGCGCTGTACCCCATGTACCGTGGGCTCGCGCGCCTCGTCGGCATGGACGTGCTCGACGCCGGGGCCACGCTCGCAACGCAGGTCGAGACGTTGCGCCGCCACTGGGACGAGTACGACTTCTTCTTCCTGCACTACAAGCCGACCGATACCGCCGGCGAGGACGGCGACTTCCAGCGCAAACAGCAGGCGATCCGCGATTTCGACGCGTGCCTGCCGTCGCTGCTGGCGCTCGCGCCCAACGTGCTCGTGATCACCGGCGACCACTCCACGCCCGCCGTGATGGCAGGGCACTCCTGGCACCCGGTGCCGCTGCTGATGCACGGCGACTACATGCGCAGCGGCGACTCGACGCGCTTCACGGAGCAAGCGTGTGCGCACGGCGCGCTGGGCACGCTCCCCGCGTGCGAAGTGCTGCCGATTGCGTTCGCGCATGCGCGCCGGCTCACGAAGTTCGGCGCGTAGCCGTGCCCCTCCGCACGCCCGTCGTCGCCGGCAACTGGAAGATGCACCTGGGGCGTGCCCCCGCGCGCGATCTGGTCACTGCGCTGCGTGACGCGCTGGGCGGCCTGCGCGGCGTCGAGGTCGTGCTGTGTCCGCCCGCGCCGTGGCTCGCGGACGCGCACGATCTGCTCGCCGGCTCCCCGCTGCACCTCGGTGCGCAGCACGTGTACTGGGAGCCGCACGGCGCCTTCACGGGCGAGGTGAGCGCGGCGATGCTCGCCGGCATCGTGCAGTACGTCATCATCGGCCATTCGGAGCGGCGCCACCGCTTCGGCGAGCGCGACGAAGACACCGCGCGCAAGCTACGCGCGGTGCTCGAGCTCGGCATGCAACCGATGCTCGCCATCGGCGAGCTGCGCGAGCAACGCGAAGCGGGCGAGACGGTGACGGTGCTGCGCCGGCAACTGCTCGCGGCGTGGGAAGGCCTCGAGCGCCTGCCCGCCCGGAGCATCATCGCCTACGAGCCAGTGTGGGCGATCGGTACCGGGCTGACCGCGACGCCGGCGATGGCGCAGGACGCCTGCGCGCACGTGCGCGCGATCGTCGAGGAGCGCTTCGACGCCGCCACCGCCGAGACCTGCCGCGTGCTGTACGGCGGCTCGGTCACGGCGGACAACGTCGCCACCCTCGCGGCCGAGCCCGACATCGATGGCGTGCTCGTCGGCGGCGCGTCGCTCGATGCAGCCGCGTTCACCGCGATCTGTCACGCCGTGGCCGCCGCGAAGGGCGCGTAGGCCTGGGCGGGTCGGCCACTGCCGCGCGCGGAACCGCTCGCCGTCGTCGCGGCTCGCGCCGTGGACCCGGTATGCTGGCGGCGGCGAGCGGCGGTAGCTCAGTTGGTAGAGCGGCTGCCTTCCAAGCAGCAGGTCACGAGTTCGAGACTCGTCCGCCGCTCCAACGCCCGCTTCTGAATCGTGCGGGCACTACCGGCGCTCGGGTGCTTCGATCACAAGGGCTGCGCCATCATGACAACTGAGCATGCCTGCGAGAGGCCCGCAGCGCGCCGATGACCTCCGAACAGTCGACGGCAAGGCCGCGCCGGACCATCGCGCCGTAGCTACCCGAGCGTGGCGACCTCGGCGCGGTCGTCCCTGCGACCATCGGCCGGAGCGATTGGCCTGCTGCCTCGATCGCCACGCGCGAGCGGCCAGCTCACGGCCATGCGCAGGCCGCCTAGCGGCGACCGCGATGCCGTCGCGGTCCCGCCGCGACGCTCGGCGAGCGCGCGGACGATCGCGAGGCCCAGCCCGGCCCCGGTACCCGGCGTGCGAGCGCTGTCAAGACGGGCGAAGCGGTCGAAGACGCGCGCGAACGCGGCCGCCGGGACACCGGGCCCGCCATCATCGACGAGCAGCGTGGCGCGCTCGGGCGCGTGCTCGATGCGCACGTGAAGCAGTGTGCCCGCGGGCGTGTGCGCGAGCACGTTCTCGAGCAGGGCCCGCGTGACCCGTCGCAGCTCGTCCGCTGGCGCCGCGACCAGCGCGGGGGCGAGCTCGCGCTGAGGCGTGCTCCCGTGGCGCTCGAGCAGCGTGGCGAGCTGATCGCACGTGGCGGCAACCTCGGCGCCCAAGTCGCCGAAGCGATCACTCGCCTCGCCACGCTCCGGCTCCGTATGCCCACTCATGCGCGCGAGCGTGAGCAGATCGTCGACGAGTACGGCGGCCTCCGCGGCGACGTCGCGGACCTCTTCGGCCGTGGCGCGCGCGCGATCGTCGAGCGGCTGCCGGAGCAACAGGTCGCTGGCGGTGCGGATCACGGTGAGCGGCGCGCGCAGCTCGTGCGAGGCGTCCGCAACGAACACACGTTGGCGCTCATACGCCTCGCGCAGCGGCCGCAGCGCGCGGCCGGAGAGCAGCCAGCCTGTGGCGAGCGCCGCCATGAGCCCCGCCGCCGCAACGCCGCCGAGGATCGCCGCCGCCGCGCGCACCTCGCGGTCGCGCGCGGCAAGGCTGCGTCCCGCGAGGACCGCACCGCGGACCTGGCCGCCCTCGTGTAGCGGCTCGATGCGCAGGCGCAGGCGCACGCCGTCCTCGCTGATCGTGCTCCATGTCGCGTCGCCCGCCAGCGCGCCGTCGAAGACGCCGTGCTCCAGGAACTCCTCGGCCCCGACGCGTCGTGGGTTCGCCACCAGCGCGCCGTCCGCGCGCACGACCAGCACGAACACATCCGCGAGCCCGGCACCGATCTCCCCTTCGAACTCCGGGCCGGCGTCGGCCGCGCTCAGCCGGTCGAGCGATGGCGCCGAGGCGCGCCACTGCGCGATCGTGGCGGCGATGCCGCGATCCACCTCGCGGTTGGTCGTACGCAGCAGCGCGGTGAAGGTCGCGCCGCCAAGCAGCAGCAGGACAGCAGCGAGGGCAAGCGCGTACCACGCGGTGAGGCGCCAGCGCGCACGCACGAACATCAGCGGCCGTCCGCTGGTTCGAAGCGGTAGCCGACGCCCCGCACCGTCTGGATGGGCGCATCGGCGTCGAGCTTGCGCCGCAGGTAGTGCACGTAGAGGTCGACCACATTGGTGTCGGGCTCTGCGTCGTCGCCCCACACCGCCGCGAGGATGCGGCGGCGCGAGAGCGCCTGCGCCGGGTGCCGCATGAAGAACTCGAGCAGCCGGAACTCGGTCGGCGCGAGCTCGATGACGCGCCCCGCGCGACGCACCTCGTGACGCCCGACATCAAGCTCGATCGCCCCCGCGGCGAGTACGGGCTCGGCACGCCCCGCGGGACGGCGGCCGAGCGCGCGGATGCGGGCCGTCAACTCCTCGAACGCGAACGGCTTCACGAGGTAGTCGTCAACCGAGAACGCACCGCGACGGACGCGGTCCTCGCGCAGGTGGTGCGTCGGGCGCTGCGCATGCACCGGCAGACCATGGGCGCTTTCGATGCCGGCGTCGGGGCGGCGGTGATCGCGAACGGCTACGACCGGACGTTCGAGGAACTCCGCCCGCCCGCCCCCACGTTGACGGCCACCCCGCCCCGCGCCCAGGCTCACGTCCGAGGTTCGCGGGTCACGCTCGGTCCCGAGGGGCAACTGGACCTGGGCGGCATCGTCAAGGGCTGGACGGTGGACCGCGTGGCGCAGCAGCTGCGCGATACCGGTTGCACGCGCCTGCTCGTGGACGGCGGGGGCGATATCCGCGCGTGGCGCGCAGCGGGCGACGAGTGGCTGGTCGGCGTCGCAGACGGGCGCGCAGTCGGGCTGACGGATGGCGCCGTCGCGACATCGTCGACCGAACGGCGGCGCTGGCGCGACACGGCTGGCGGCCAGCAGCATCACGTCGTGGAGCAGTGGTGCTACCTCGGCACCAGCGCGCTGGTGGGCGGTGCGACGCTGTTCCGCGCGCTCGTGGCGATCGGCTCACGCGGGCGCCGAGCGCGAACGCACGCAATCGAGCGGCACGACGCGCACCTGGCTGCGTGAGCGGCTGTGGAGTCGTCACCCGCGGCGCACGCCGCACAGCGAGGCGATGCGGCACGGGCGCCGCCGCACCACCGCCGCTTCTACAGGGCACCGCGCGTCCTCTGCGCCCCGCCCTTCAGTAGTCCTGCCGCGCGAACACCCGCGTCGCAA
>CAMDBZ010000069.1 GCA_945889565.1 Thermoflexus hugenholtzii JAD2
GCCGGGGAGGCCACTGAAAGGAAACACACGTGGGCAGCATGAGTCTCGGCCCCTGGGCCGCCCTGGTCAGCCTGGGCACCGACAACGCGATGCACGGACTGTCGCAGATGATCGGACAGGACATCGAAGTGCGCTCGTTCGGCCTGCGCCGGGTACCGGTGGCGCAGCTGCCGGAGATCGTCGGCGGCGCCGACGCCGAGGCGGTGGGCATCTACCTCACCGTCTCCGGCAGCGCCGACGGACACCTGATGCTCATGTACGACCCGAACATCGCGTACGCGTTCATCGACCTGCTGATGATGCAGCCGATCGGCACGACTACATCGCTCGACGCGATGGGGCGCTCCGCGCTCGGTGAGATGGGCAACGTGATCGGCGCCTTCTTCCTGAACGCGATCGCCGACGCATCCGGGCTGGACCTGCGCCCGTCGCCGCCCGCCGTGATGACGGACATGGCCGGCGCGCTGCTCGACGTGGTGATCTCGGACATCTTGCTGTCGCAGGACGAGACGTACGTCGCGGAAAGCACGTTCCAGGTCTCCGGGCAGGAGATATCGGGCAACTTCCTGGTCATGCCGAGCGAGGAGCTGCTGACGGCGCTGACGGTGCGGAGGGCTGCGTGACGATCGCGGCAGTCCCGCACCCTGCGCCGCGCCCGCCGGCGCTGCCGGCGCGCGCCGGCCGCATCGTGCTCGGGCTCGGCGAGTGGTACGTCACGGCGGACCCGGACGACACGCTGGTGTGCATGGGGCTCGGCTCTTGCGTGGCGCTGTGCGCGTACGACCCGATCGCGGAGGTGGCCGGCATGGCGCACATGGTGCTGCCGGACAGCACGATGGCGCGCAACGGCGCCGCCGGCCCGCGCTTCGTGGATGCGGCCGTGCCGCTCGTGCTCGACACGATGGTCGAGCGCGGCGCGTTGCGCACGCGTGTGCGTGTGCACCTCGTCGGCGGTGCGCACGTGCTGGCTGTGACGACGCCGGGGCCGCAGATCGGCGATCGCAACCTGGAGGCAGCGATCCGCGCGCTGGCGCGGCGCAACCTCCACGCGAAGTACGAGCACACGGGTGGAACCAAGGGGCGCACGGTCAAGCTGACCGTCGCCAGTGGTGAAGTGGTAGTCGCAACTGCGGGCTCCGGCGCGACCAGCGTCTAGCCTGCGCGGCGAGGAGGGTGCGATGTCGAAGATCCTGATCGCGGACGACGCGGCGTTCATGCGCATGCGTAGCGCGACGCTGCTCAAGGAGCTGGGCCACGAGGTCATCGAGGCGGGCGACGGCGCCGAGGCTGTCGAGGCGTTCAAGGCCCACAAGCCGGACGCGGTGCTGCTCGACATCACCATGCCGGTGATGGACGGCCTGGAGGCGCTGCGCGTGATCATCGGGCTGGACCCGGGCGCCAAGGTGGCGATGGTCACGGCGATGGGCCAGCAGTCCGTGATCATGGAGGCGATCAAGGCCGGCGCGAAGGACTTCGTGGTGAAGCCGTTCGACGCCGAGCGCATCCAGGCCGCGCTCTGGAAGCTCGTCGGCTAATCCGATGACGCCAGACGCTCCCGTTCGCGTGATGATCGTCGATGACTCGCCGACGGCGCGCGCCGTGCTCGCGCGCAAGTTCGAGGCCGACCCGCGCCTCGTCGTCGTCGGGCGGGCGGTCGACGGCATCGACGCGCTCGAACAGGTCGCCACGCTGCGCCCCGATGTGATCACCCTCGACATCGAGATGCCGCGGCTCAACGGCCTGCAGACGCTCGAACGGCTGATGCGCGAACATCCGACGCCAGTCGTCATGGTGAGCAGCCTGACGAAGAAGGGCGCCGAGGCGACGTTGACCGCGCTCGAGCTCGGCGCTGTGGACTTCATCGAGAAGCCGACGCGCAACGGCATCATCGTCGGCGCGGCGGTCGACGCCGCGCTCTGCGACAAGGTGCACGCGGCTGCGCGCGCGCGCGTGCGCACGCGCACCGGCGTGGGCGCGGCTGCGCCGCCCCCAGCCGCGCCGCCCGTGCGACGCGAGCGCGCCTGGGCACGCAAGACCGTGGTGATCGCCAGCTCCACCGGCGGACCGCAGGCGGTGCGCGCCGTGCTCACGGCGCTGCCTGCGGACTTCCCCGCGCCCATCGTCGTTGTGCAGCACATGCCGGCGGGCTTCACGCGCACTTTCGCGGATCGCATGCACGAGCTCGGCCCGCTGCCCGCCGCCGAGGCGCGGCGCGGCGACACGCTGCAGCCCGGCCACGTGCTGATCGCCCCGGGCGGCTCGCACCTCGTCGTCGACATGCAGGGCGTCGTGCAGCTCACGCAGGGCGAGGTCGAATGCGGCGTACGCCCGGCCGCCAACGTGACGATGGCCTCGATCGCTGCCGCGCGCGGTTTCGCCACGATCGGCGTTGTGCTCACCGGCATGGGCCACGACGGCACCCGCGGCGCCGGGCTGATTCGCGCTGCCGGCGGCTACGTGATCACGGAGGCCGAAGCCACCTGCGTCGTCTACGGCATGCCGCGCAGCGTCGTCGAGGCCGGCCATACGAACGCCATGGTGCCGCTGCACGAGATCGCCGCGGCGATCGTCGACCGCTGCCAGTTGCCTGCAAGAATCGCGAGCTGACCGCCATGCAAGACGCGCACTACGACCAGCTGAAGCGCACGATCATGCGACTGCTCACGATCGACATCGACGCCTACAAGACGGAGCAGATGCGTCGCCGCATCGAGACGTTCGTCACTACGCACGGCGGCGGCGACGCTGTCGCGTTCGAGCGTTCGCTCAGCACGGACAAGGCGCTGCTCGCGAAGTTCCGCGATATGCTGACGATCAACGTCTCCGAGTTCTTCCGTGACACGCCGCAGTTCGATCGCCTGCACACGCTGGTGCTGCCGGAGCTGCTGGAGCGCCGGCCCACGCTCAGCATCTGGAGCGCCGCGTGCTCGAACGGCCAGGAGCCGTACACGCTCGCGATCCTGCTCGACGAGCTTGGCGCCATCTCCCGGACGCGCATCCTCGCGACTGACTTCGACCGCTCCGTGCTGCCGCGTGCGCGTGCCGGCGGCCCGTACGGCGCGCCGGACCTGCGCGGCATCACGCCTGCGCGGCGCAAGCGCTACTTCATCGATCGTGAGGACGGCACGTACGTTGTCGACACGCTGCGCGCGCGCGTGCAGTTCGCGGAGCACAACCTGCTGTCCTCCGCCTACGGGCGCGACTACGACCTGATCGTCTGCCGCAACGTGCTCATCTACTTCCAGCCCGATGTGAAGCTCGCCGTGCTGCGCAAGTTCCAGGCGGCGCTGCGGCCCGGCGGCGTGATCTTCATCGGTGGCACCGAGGCGCTGCTCGGCGCGGAGGTCGAGGGCTACAAGCCGCTCGGCGGCAACTTCTACCAGCGCCCCCTCGACGACCTCGCGGGGCGCCGCGTCGCCTGAGCGGCGACAGCCGCCTTCCCCCGGCTTCGGTGGTGCGCGTCGCGGCGAGGGAGGCCGCTCGCTTCACGGGCGCGGGGACGGGGGCGGGTGAGCGCCCAGTGCGGCAGCAGCCGCGCAAGCCGAGGCGTGCGAAGCTGGATGCCGATGGACCGCCAGCTCGTCGCCATCCTCGGACCCACCGCCGCCGGCAAGACCGCGGCGGCGCTCGCTGTCGCGCGGCGCGTCCCCGTCGAGGTTGTGTCCGCCGACTCGCGACAGCTGCGCGCCGGCATGCGCATCGGCACCGCCGCCCCGACCGCCGACGAGCTCGCCGCGGTCCCGCACCACCTCGTCGGCTGCGTCGCGCCGGACGCGCCGTGGACGCTGGCCGACTACCTGCGCGAGGCGCGCGCGGCGCTGGAGGCGATCTGGTCGCGCGGCCGGCTGCCGCTGCTCGTCGGTGGGTCCGGCCAGTACGTGTGGGCGCTGCTCGAGGGCTGGCAGCCGCCGGCGGTGCCGCCCGACCCCGCGCTGCGGGCCGCGCTCGAGCGGGAGGTCGCGGCTGTGGGCGTCGGCGTGCTGCACGCGCGGCTCGCCACGCTCGACCCCGCCGCCGCGGCGCGCGTGGACGCGCGCAACCCGCGGCGCGTCGTGCGCGCGATCGAGGTCGCCCTGGCGGCCGGCGCCGCGCCGGTGGCCGAGGGCGTTCCGCCGCCGGCGTTCGGCTGGCGAGCGTTCGGCCTCGAGTGGCCGCGGGCCGAGCTCCACGCCCGCGCCGACGCACGCGTCGAGCGCATGTACGCCGCGGGACTCGTCGACGAGACGCGCGGGCTGCTCGCGCGGTACCCGGCGGACCTGCCGGCGCTGCGCAGCATCGGCTACGCCGAGGCGGCGGGCGTCGTGGCCGGCGAATGGGACGAGGCGACGGCTGCCGCTCGCACGCGCATCGCCACCCACCGGCTGATCCGCATGCAGCACGCCTGGTTCCCACCCGCCGACCCGCGCATCGACTGGCGGCCCGGCGCGGACCGCGACGGCCTCGCCGCCGCCGTCGAGGCAGCGGTCGAGGTGGGGGCCGAGGTGGGGGCCGGCGGCCCGGCGCCGCTCGACGCGCCCCGGCGGGCGTAGCATCATCGGACGATGACGATTCCCGCCCGCATCCCGTTCTGGAAGATGCACGGCACCGGCAACGACTTTGTGCTCACCGACGCGCTGCCGGCGGACGACCCCGCGCTGCCGGCGCTCGCCCGCAGCGTCTGCGACCGCCACTTCGGCGTGGGCGCGGACGGGCTCATCCTCGTGCTGCCCTCGACGACCGCCGATCTGCGCATGCGCATCTTCAACGCCGACGGCTCCGAGGCGGAGATGTGCGGCAACGGCATCCGCTGCTTCGCGAAGTTCGCGCTGGAGCGCGGCCTCGCCGCGCCCCCCGGCGACGCGCTCCGCGTGGAAACGGCCGCGGGCGTGCTGACCACGCAGGCGCAGCGCGACGCCGCCGGCGCCGTGCACGCCGTCCGCGTCGCGATGGGCGCGCCGCGGCTCGCCCCGCGCGACGTCGGCGCGCTGCTCGAGGCTGCCGGGCCCGTGCTCGACCTGCCGCTGCGCGCAGGCGGTCACGCGCTCGCGCTTACGCTCGTCTCGATGGGCAACCCGCACGCCGTGCAGCTGCTCCCTGCGGACGCGCCCGCCGCCCTCGACGGCTTCCCGCTCGCGGCGGTTGGCCCGCTCGTCGAGCACGACCCGCTCTTCGCGAACCGCACGAACTTCGAGGTCGTGCGCGTGCACGACCGCGCGCGGCTGCAGCTGCGCGTGTGGGAGCGCGGCGTCGGCGAGACGCTCGCGTGCGGCACTGGCGCGTGCGCCGCGGTCGTCGCCGCGCGCCTGCACGGCCTCGTCGACGACGCCGTCGACGTGCAGCTCGCGGGCGGCACGCTGCGCATCGAGTGGGACGGCACCGGCGAGGTCTACCTGAACGGGCCCGCCGCACGCGTCTTCGAATCCGTCTGGGAGGAACCTGCCGCATGACCACCGACGGCCCCGTCGTCCAGCGACCCGCCGGCGCGCGTCGCATCGAGCAGCGCGACTTCGTGCGCAACATCCCCACCCGCGACCGCGACTGGGAGGCGCTGCTCGACGCCGACGCAACCGAGGCGGTCGAGACGGACGGCGGTGAGATGGCGCTCGTGCGCCTCGACGGCCAGCTCCAGCTGCGTTTCTCGTTCACCGACCGCGAACTGATGAAGGCCGCGTTCAACCCCATGTGGTCGGCGCTGCACCCGCACCTGGCGTCATCCGGCGTCGACTATGTGCGCTTCGACCTGGTGAGCTTCCCCGTGCGCGAGTGGATCGACCCGATGCTCGACGAGGCGGGCTTCTCCCCGTTCGGCGAGTGGTTGGAGTGCGAGCGGCGCGACCTCACCGACGTCGCCCCGCCCGAGCTCCCCGCCGGCGTGCGGCTGCGTCGCGCCACCGCCGCCGAGGCAGACATCGAGCGCATCGTCGCCATCGAGGCGGAGGCGTACGGCGCGCTCGCCGATGGTGAGCGCGCGACGCGCGCGCGCCTCGCCGCCGCGGGCTGGGCCGGCGTGCTCGAGGCCGGCGACGCGATCGTCGGCTACGCGATCAACGAGCCGCCGGTGGGCAACAGTGGCCTCGTCCAGTCGCTCGGCGTCGCGGAGTCCGCGCGCGGCCACGCGTACGGCCGCCTGCTGCTGGAGGCTGCCGCGTACCAGCTCGCCGCGGCGGGCGCGCGGCGAGCGCTTGTGCGCGCGCGTCCCGACATCCGCCACTCGGCGGAAACCGCCGTCGCCGCCGGCTTCCGCCCCGGCCGCTCCGCCGTCGAGTTTCGCCGCACCCTCGACGAAGCCGCGATCGAGGAGCGCCTGCGCAACCGCCAGGTGCAGGGCATGAAGGTGCGCTTTGGGGAGTGGCGCTAGCGGCGCTGTACACGCCGCGGCACCCACCAGCAACCGCCCGCCTGCAAACGAAGGGCTCGCCGACCGTGCAACTCGCGAAGCGCGTCGAGGCGCTGCCGCCGTACCTGTTCGCGCGCATCTCCGAGCTGATCGCGCAGCAGCGCGCGCGCGGCGTCGACGTCATCTCGTTCGGCATCGGCGACCCCGACCTGCCGACGCCCGCCTACATCCTCGACAGCCTCAAGCACGCCGCCGACGACCCCGCCAACCACCGCTACCCGGAGACCGAAGGCCTGCCCGAGTTTCGCGCGGCCGTCGCGCGCTGGTACGCGCGCCGCCACGGCGTCGCGCTCGACCCGGCGCGCGAGATCGTCTCGCTGATCGGCTCGAAGGAGGGCATCGGCCACTTCCCGCTCGTGCTCGTCGACCCCGGGGACGTGGTGCTGATCACGGACCCCGGCTACCCCGTGTACGAGATCGGCACGCTCTTCTGCGGCGGCGAGTCCGTGAAGGTGCCGCTGCGCGAGGAGGACGGCTGGCTGCCGCGCCTGGACGACATCCCCGCCGACGTGGCGCGCCGCGCGAAGCTCTGCTGGCTCAACTACCCGAACAACCCCACCGGCGCCGTCGCCGACCTCGCGTTCTACGAGCGCGCGGTGCGCTGGGCGCGGGACCACGACGTGGTGATCGCGCACGACCTCGCGTACTCGGAGGTCACCTACGACGGCTACGTCGCCCCCTCGATCCTCGAGGTCGAGGGGGCGCGCGACGTGGCGATCGAGTTCAACTCGCTGTCCAAGTCGTTCAACATGACCGGCTGGCGCGTCGGCATGGCCGTAGGCAACGCCACGCTCATCGACGCGCTGCGCCGCGTGAAGTCCAATCTCGACTCGGGCGTGCCGCAGGCGGTGCAGCAGATGGCGATCACCGCGCTCGACGGTCCCGCCGACGCGATCGCCGCGCACAACGCCACGTACCTGCGCCGTCGCGATCGCGTGGTCGAGGTGCTGCGCGCGCTCGGCCTGCGCGTCGAACCGCCGCGCGCGTCGTTGTACGTCTGGGCGCGGCTGCCTGAGGGGCAGCGCTCATCGGCCGCGTACGCGCAGCAGCTCGTGGAGGCGACGGGCGTCGTCGTCACGCCCGGCGTGTCGTACGGCGAGGCGGGCGAGGGCTACATCCGCCTCTCGCTGACGCTCGCCGACGCGCGCGTCGAGGAGGGATTGCGCCGGCTCGCGGCCTTCGCCCGCGGCGAACGCGCGCTCTAGCGCCGCACTCGCCCGGCCGCTACTGCGAGGTGCGCTCCAGCCGCGCCGAGTGTCGCGACGTACACGTGTCCGTCTCACGCTCGATGGTCGTCGTCAGCTCGCCCTCCGCGAGCACGCTGCTCGCGAAGGTCAGCGTGAGCGTGATGCCCTCGCCCTCGTAGCGGAACGGACCGCTGCCTGCGCCGCGCAGCATGATCGGCGGGATCTGCAGCGCGCCCTGGGGCGGCGCAAGCCGCAGCGACCCGTCGGCGAGCGGCGTGATCGTGAAGCTCTGCGTCGGCGGGGCGGTGAGCGCGCAGGGTTGTGGGCTCGGCCCGTACGTCGCGCGCCACGTCGAGGTGCCCGCGGGCGGTGCGGCCGGCCCGCCCGGCGTCGGCGCAGCGGGGCTCGCCGACGCCGTCGCCGCGCGCGCGGTCGCGGTGGCGGCCGGGGCGGGCGGGTCCGCAGGCGTGGCCTCGCCGTCGCCGCCGCATGCGCTCGCCAGCGCCGCTGCCGCGACGAACGCGGCGAACATCCCGAAACGCACACGCAACTCCTCGCTCGCGTCCCTCGATGCATCCGAATCGGTACCTCGTCGGTACGCCGCGCGCCCTCGGCCGGTTTGCGCGCCACGCCG
>CAMDBZ010000070.1 GCA_945889565.1 Thermoflexus hugenholtzii JAD2
GGCACGCCGGTGTGGAGCAGCTGGCCGGGATCGTGTACGCGTACACGATCCCGGGGGTGATCGCCGTGAACGCCGGTATCATCGTCGGTGACGACGCGGTGGCGGTGGTCGACACGGGCACGACGGAGGCGGACGCGCGCGCGCTGCTGCGCGCGGCCGCCAGCGTGACGGAGCGGCCGGTGCGCTACGTGGTCAACACGCACCACCACGGCGACCACAGCTTCGGGAACTGGTGGTTCCTGCCTGCGGTGGTGGTGGGGCACGCGCGCTGCCGCTGGCGGCTGGTAGGCGAGCAGGGCGCATCGCACCGCGAGACGCTGGCGACGCACCTGCCGATGCTGCGCGAGCAGCTGGTCGCGCTGCCGCTCGCGCCGCCCGCGTTGACGTTCGAGCAGTACTGCGATCTGCACCTCGGTGGCGTGAGTTTGCGGCTCGCGTACCTCGGGCGTGCGCACACGGACAACGACATCGCGGTGGGCATCGACGGGGCGGACGTGGCGTTCGCGGGTGACCTGGTGGAAGAGTCCGGGCCGCCGATCGTCGGCGACGGGTATCCGGCGGAGTGGGGGCCGACGTTGCGGAAGCTCGGGGCGGCCGCAGTCGATCGCTTCGTGCCGGGGCACGGGCGCATGGTCGACGCGACGTTCGTGGCGGCGCAGGCGGAGGCGTTCGAAGCGCTGAGCGCCGTGTGCGCGGCGGCGGGCGGCGGTGCGGGGAGGGCGGCGGCGGCGCTCGACGCGCTGCCGCGCGCCGTGCGCGATGTGCTCGATGCGCAGGCGCCGGCGGCGGTGCGCCGTTACTTCGAGACGGCGAGCGCGGCGCGCGCCTAGCGATTCGCGAGGCGCTAGCGCTTCACGGTGCGGTAGGCGTTGAGGCCGACGATCACGTCGGTGCCGGGGACGGGCTGGTTGCCGCGCGTGGACGCGACGATGCGCGTCTTCTTGCTCGCGGACAGCCCTTCGTCGCCGTTGAGCGGGAAGCGGATGACGACGTCGTCGCCTTCGATGGTGATCGTGACGGGCATCGGCGGGAACTCCCTTCTCGCGTTTCTCGCGCGCTCGTGTCTCGACGGTACGCGGGCGCGCGTACACGTGCGACGAGCGCAGGGTGCTACGATTGTGGTCGGCGAGCGTATTGGAGGCCCATCGTGGGAGACCGCAGCCCGAAGAGTTCTGCGAAACAGAACAAGCAGAAGGCGTCGCAGAAGGCGGCGAAGGGCGGCGCCAAGCCTGCCGCTACGCCGGCGATCGTGCCGCCCGCCAAGCCTGCGCGGTAACGCTCATCCACTGACAGCGGCGGCGCGCGCGTCGCTCTGCGTGCTTCACGCGGCATGCTGTGCGCCGCGGCGCGCCGTGCCTGAGGGCGTGTCGCGGTGCCTCGGCTATCGCTACGCCTCGGCGTCCGCAGGTGGGGCCGGGCGCTGCGCGAAGAGGAAGAATAGCGAGCCGATACCCGCCGCGATGCCGAGGCTGGCGAATGCGGTGACGTAGCTGCCGGTCGCGTCGTACGCGGCTCCGGCGACGAGCGGGCCCGCGATGATGCCGCCGGTGATGACCATCGATTGCAGGCCGCTGATCGTGCCGTAGTGGCGCCCGCCGAAGTAGTCGGCACGGATCGACGTGGTCAGCGGGATGCGCATGCCGAAGCCGAAGCCGTTGAGGCCGGCGAACAGCCCGACCCACCACAGCGATTGCGCGCCCGCGAGCACGAGCATGCCGGCGGCGCTGAGCAGCATGGCAACGATGATCAGGAACTGCTTGTTGAAGCGGTCGCCGAGGTAGCCGCCGGTCAGCTGGCCGACCACCTGCAGCGACGTCATGAGCGTGATCATGGTCGCGGCGGTGAGCTTGGAGTAGCCGAGATCCTCGTCAACGTAGGCGACGAAGTGCACGAGGATCGCGCCGGTGATCAGCAGCGAGAGCCCGTGGCCGATGCCGATCATCCAGAAGGCGCGGGTGCGCAGCGCCTGGCGGGGCGTGAAGTTGACCTCTGCGGTGCGCGCGCTGCGCGTGGGAGCGGCGTCGCTCGCTGCGGCCGCCGGGTCGATGGCGGCCGCGGAGTCGGCGGGGTCGCCGTCGGGGCGCCAGCCGTGGTCCTCCGGGTGGTGGCGCACGAGCATGGCGAGCGGCAGGCCGACGGCGAGCATGATCGCGCCGGAGAGCGCGGACATGGTGCGCCAGCCGAGCTGTTCGAGGCCGAGCACGACGATCGGCTGCACGAGGCCGCCGGCGGCGATGCCGAGCGACATGACGGCGAGCGCGAGCGAGCGGCGGCGCGCGAACCAGTTGACGATGGCGACGGACGCGGGCAGGAACGAGCCGAGCGCGGCGCCCAGGGCCATGATCAGGAAGGCGGCGTAGAACATCGCGAGGTTGTGCACCTGCGAGAGCACGAAGAAGCCGCCGCCGAAGATCGAGATGCCGATGAGCATCATGCGGCGCGGTCCGAAGCGATCGACGCACCAGCCCTCGAGCGGGCCGAGCAGGCCGGACTCGACGCGCTGGAGCGAGAACGCGAGCGAGAGCGCGGTGCGGCTCCAGCCGAACTCCTCGCGTAGCAGGACGGCGTAGGCGCCGAACGCCTGGAACAGCAGCGCGCCGTTGAGGGTCATCACGACGAAGCCGGCGAGCACGATCCACCAGCCGTAGAAGAGCGGCGCACGGCGGCGGGCGGCGAGCGGTTCGCGTGCGTCGGCCGCCGTGGACGCCATGCGCAGGCCCTCGGGTGCGGTGGTTCGCGGGCCGCCCGGCGCGGGCGACCGGGGCATAGTAGCGAGGTTGGGGCGTGCGCGCTGTGGGCGGGGCGCGCGAGCTACGCGCTGGGCGCGGGCGGGGCGGGTGCCGCCGGCCGGCGCGCGGCGGCGGCGTCAGTGCGGGCGCGGCGCGCCTCGTAGAGCAGGCGGAAGACGGTCGCGCCGAACACGGCAGCGCCGGAGCCGAGGTAGACCCAGCGCGCGAGCGCGTACTTCGTGTCGGTGCCGGCGACGAGGCCGTGCGCAAGGGCGAGCAGGAACGCGCCGGTGGCCGTTGCGTGGATCGTGCGCCAGACGACGTAGTTCATGTACGCACGGAGCCAGCTGGAGACGACGAGCACCGCGATGCCCCAGAGCGCGAGGGTGCCGACGGCGACGGCGCCGGTGAGATGCGCGGACTGGCCGGGGACGAGCGAGCCGCGGAGGTCGATGTCCACGTAGCCGTCCGTGGCGATGACGATGACGTGCGCGACGCTGAACACGACGGCTGACAGCGCCCATTGCTGGTGGTGCTCGAGGATCGTCCTACGGCCGATCGCGCCGTCGAGGCCGCGCGAGCTGACCATGAGCCCGAAGAACATCGAGAGCGCGAGCGCGATGTACGCGCCGATGCCGGTGGCGCGGCCGGCCCACCACTGCAGCGGCTGTTCCGTGTCCCAGAGCTGGAAGAACTGCGCGCAGTAGCGGTAGGCGTAGTAGGTGGCGGCCGCGGCGACCGCGCCACGCAGCGCGATCAGCGCGAGCGCCCGGAGCTGCTTCATCGGAGGTAGTGAGCGAGGCCGGGGGTGATCATGCAGCGGCCGTCGGAGGCGACGAGCAGCGCCTCGGCGCCACGAGCGGAGAGCGCAGGCAGCGTTGCGCTGGCATCGGCGAGCAGGGCCGTCGCGAGCGCGTCGGCGGTGGTGGCGTCGGCGGCCAGCACGGACGCTTGCACCCACGTGTGCGCTGCGGGCAGCCCGCGCTGCGGGTCGATGATGTGATGCGCGGAGCCGTCAGCGGTCGGCCAGCGCCGGTGCAGCGTGGAGGAGCTCGCGAGCGCGCCGTGCGTCACGCCGACGCGGTAGCCGCCGGTGCAGAGTTCGACGTCCTGCTCGTGCGCGTGCGCGCCGCCGAGCAGGAGGTCGCCGCCGCCATCGACGCAGTAGGAACGCGCGCCGCGCCGCGCGAGCAGCGCTCCGACCTGGTCGATGGTCCAGCCCTTCGCGATGCCGCCGAGGTCCAGCAGGCCGGGTCCGTCGAGTTGCACGAGGTCGCCGTGGACGGGCACTGCCGGTCGCGCAGTGTTCTGCGGCGACGGGACGGCGTCGCGCGCCGCCAGCAGCTCGAAGGAGCGGTCGTAGCCGGCGGCGACCACAGCGGCGCCCACGGCCGGGTCGAACGCGCCGCCGGTAGCGGCGCGGAGGGCGATCGCCTGGCACACGAGCTCTGCGAGCTCACGGTCCTCGACGCGGCGATCGCGGTTGAGGCGGCTGAGCAGCGAGTCCGGCAGGAAGCGCGAGTAGCGAAGCTCGGCGGTGTGCACGAGCGCCTCGGCCTCGCGCAGGGCGGCGGGTGCGCAGCCGGACGCTTCGAGCTGCCAGCTGGTGCCCATGGCCCGGAAGGTGCACCGGGTGCGCAGCGTGCGCGTTCCGGCGCGCGCTGGGGTAGCTGCAGTCACGACGCCTTCGTCTTCTTCGCAACCGCGGGCGCGGGCGCCGGCGCCGGCGCCGCGACGACGGGCGCGGGTGCGACGGGCGCGGGTGCGACCTGCGCGGGGGAGGCGACGACCGGCCCGGGGGCAGGCGGTGCGGCGACCAGCGCGGGGGCGCTCGTCACCGGGTTGCCACGCGCGTCCGCCACGACGGCGGAACCGACGCCGAGGGGCGCGAGCGGCGGGAGCTGGATGGGGGGTGCGGCGCCGAGGCTGGACGACAGGCTGGGGAGCACGCTGAGCTGACTGGCGTCGAGCGGGATTGGCGTGGCGGCGGCGGGCGGCGCCGCCGCCTCGGCGGGAGATGGGAGCTCGGCGGCCGCGGCTGCGTCGGCGGCGGTGTGCGACTCGGCGGCCGAGATGCTGGCCCAGGACGCGCCAAGGGCGGCGGCACTGCCGGCCAGCACGACGACGTTCACGTGTGTCTTCGCCATCAATGGTTCCTCGCTACCGTGGGAGCGGTTTGCGCGTCGCTCCGGGCTTCAGCGGGTCACAGCCCCGCACGGCGGCGCAAGCGGTCGACCTCGGCCAGGCACTCCTGGCGGTCGTCGCCGCGCTCGCGATCGCATTCCGCGGTCTTCTTGGCGATTTCGCCGAGCAGCTCGCGTTGCCTCGTGTCAGACGGTGCGGTCGCGATCCGGGAGATGGTCGGTACCGGTGACGGCGCGGCGGGGGCCGATACCGTGGCGGCAGCCTGCGCGCGAGCGCGGGTGGCATCGAGCTCGTCGGCCAACGCCTGGAGGGCGGCGCGGCGCTGTGCGTCGACTTCGCGCAGTGCTTGCTCCTGGAGGGCGGCGCGCTGCGCGGCCACCTGTGCTGCGGCATCGTTCAGCGCGGCGACGCGCTGGGAGTCGAGTGTGGCGAGCGCGGACCGGTACGCGGGAGCGGAGTCGATGGCGGGGCTCGCGGTGGCAGCCACGAGCTCGACGCCGGCTGGCTCGTCGGCGGAGGACTCGCTGTTGGACGTGAAGAACCCGAAGACGGTGCCCGAAATCACGATTGCGAGTATGGCGACCGCGGTGCTGGCGACGGTGTACACGGCTGCGAGCTTCCGAGGCATGGCGCTCCCCTCGTGGCGGCGGCCGCTGGTGCGCCGCACGCGTATTAGGCACGGGGGTTCGCGTTTCCGTGACGCTGCGCGATAGCACGCGTGTACTTGCGGGCCCCGCACCCGTGGTTCCGACGGGCGGGCCTCGGGATTTCTTACGGGCGCAGGCGCGGGCGAGGCGCGCCACATGCTTGCTGGGGCCGTCCGGGGCCGAGGCCTACGTCGATACGGGTGGGAGGGCAGCGGGCGGGTACACATGAGCATTGATTCGGAACGTACGTTCTAGTACGATGCCCTCGCCCTTTGGCGGGGGTAATCGATGCCCACACGTTCTGTCACCTCGACGGCGTGCCTCCTCGTCCCCTCGCTGGCGCTGAGCTGCGAGCTGGCCGAGCGGCCCCAGCTTGCCGGCGCGCGGGTGGCGCTGGCCGATGCGTCGGGCGCGCGGGTGGTGGACTGCACCGCCGAGGCCGCCCGCTATGGGGTGCGCGCCGGGCAGCAATTGCGCACGGCGGCAGCACTGTGCCCCTCACTCGTGACTATCGAGGAGCGGCCGGCGTACGTGGCCCGCATCGCCGAGGCGCTGCTGGAGGCGCTGCTGACCGTCTCCCCGCTCGTGGAGGAGGCGGCGCCCGGCACGCTCTACGCCAGTCTGCACGGCCTCGACGGGCTGTACCCCGCGCCCGGTGCCGTCGAACGCGCGATCCTCGCGGCCGCACCGCGCACACTCCAGCCGCGCCTCGGGATCGCCAACACGAGGTTCACGGCGCTGGTCGCCGCACACTGCGCGGCGCCGGGTGAGTCGTTGCGCGTGGACGCCGAGGATGCCGCTCACTTCCTCGGCGGCAGGCCGGCGGCGTGGCTGCCGCTCGATGGCGAGGCGATCGAGCGGCTCCACCGCTTCGGCATCGAGACGATCGCGGGCTTCGCGGCGCTCCTTGCACACGCAGTCGAAGCGCAGTTCGGCACCGCTGGGCGTAACGCCTGGCTGGCGGCGCGCGGCCTGGACCCGACCCCGCTGCGGCCGCGACCGTTCGCGCCGGAGCGTGTGGTAGAGCATGCGCAGAACGAACCGCCACTCGTCAGCCGCGAGGCGGTAACGCTGACGCTGGAGCAGCTGCTCATCCGGGCGCTCCGCCATCCACGCGCGCAGGGGCGCTTCATCCGCAGCATCCGTCTGCGCGCCACTACTGAGGACGACCGGCTGTGGGAACGCACGCAGATGCTGCGCGAGCCAAGCGGCGACCGCGCGCGCCTCTGGCACACGATCCGCCCGCTGCTGGAGTACGCGCAGTACCCCGGCCCGATCGCGCACCTCGAGCTGGAGCTCGGCGGGTTGACCGCGGAGCGCGCACGCCAGCCGAGCCTGCTCGACACCGAACGCGTGCGCTGCCGCGAGCAGATGGACGAGATGGTCCGGCACCTGAAGCTGCGCTACGGGCTCTCGCCCATGGCGCGGGTAGTGGAGGTGGAGTCATGGTCGCGCATCCCGGAACGACGGTGGGCACTCATGGACTACGACCCCTAGGGCTACCGAAGCACGTCACCGTCGAGGTCGATGACCTCGGCCTGCCGCGTGCGGTGCTGCGAGGCGATCACCCGGTCGCCGTCGCAGTCCTCGAGGAGGTGTGGCGCGTCGCCGAGGCGTGGTGGCGCGATGAGTCACTCGCGCGCACCTACGTCCGCATGCTGCTGGCGGACGATCGTCTGCTGACGCTCTTTCACGACGACACCGCGCCTCCCGGCGACGGCTGGTACGAGCAGCGGTACTAAGGGTGTCACACGACGGCAGCGAGGCGGCCAGCGGCCAGCTGTGGCAGGACTTCGAGGCACAGCGCGCCGCGCAGGAGGCGATGGCCGCGCCGGACACGCCGCGCTCCCGCGCGCCGCGTGGCTCGCTGCAGCCGGTGGCGCTCTCCGCCCTCGATGACGTGCCGTACGTGGAGCTGCACGCGCACAGCAACTACTCGTTGCTGGAGGGCGCGTCGCACCTCGACGAGCTGGTGCAGACGGCGGTGGCGCAGGGCCATCGCGCGCTGGCGCTCACCGACCACGACGGCATGTTCGGCGCAATGGAGTTCGCGCACGTGGCGACGGACGCGGGCCTGCGCCCCATCACCGGCCTCGAGATCACCGTCGGCGAGGTCGACGGCAGCCGTTCGCACCTCACGCTGCTCGCGGAGACGCGCCAGGGCTATTCGCACCTCTGCCGCCTCGCCAGCATCGCGTTCGGCATCCGCGAGGACGACGTGAAGCAGAAGCAGGAGCGGCGCCTCGACCCGCTCATCCCCGTCGAGGCGCTGGCGGAGCACGCCGCTGGACTGATCGTGCTCACCGGCTGCCGCGAGGGACGGCTCGCGCAACTGCTCGCTGCCGGCCGCAGCGCCGAGGCCGAGGCGACGCTGCGCTGCTACCTCGATTGGTTCGGGCGGGGGCAGGTGTTCGTGGAGCTCGTCGACAATTACGTCTTCGGCGACCGGCCGCGCAACGAAGCGCTGGTGCGGCTCGCCACACGCCTCGATGTAGACGTAGTTGGCACCGGCGACGTGCACTACCACGAGATGGAGCGTCACCAGCTGCAGGACGTGCTGGTGGCGATCAAGCACCGCAAGACCCTGGACGACTCCCACCGTGAGCGCCGCCCGAACGCCGAGTTCTACCTGCGCAGCCCGCAGGAGCAGGCGCAGCGGTTCGCGCGC
>CAMDBZ010000071.1 GCA_945889565.1 Thermoflexus hugenholtzii JAD2
TCGGCCACGACGAGAAAGCGAGCGCACCATGGAGACGTTCCTCTGGGGACTGTGGAACGGCCTCACCGCCTGGCCCGTGCTCATCGTCCACGTCTTCGGCGGCTGGGACCGCTTCCCCGTCTACAACGTCGGCCGCGACACCGGCTGGTACCAGTTCGGCTTCCTGCTCGGCGCGCACTCCCCGTTCCTCGGCGCCGCCGGCAACCACAAGCAACGCGCGATGCGTCGCGCGAAGTAGCAAACGCCGCACCCACTCCGCCTCCCGGTCCCCTCGCCCCGTCCCGGGGAGAGGGGACCGGGGGGTGAGGGCGCCCGCGCGGTAACGCGAACGAATATGAGGTAACACTAAGATGATGCGACAGGACAGATTCACCGAGCAGGCCCAGGCCGTGCTCTCCGACTCCCAGGAAATGGTCCGCCAGCAGCGCCACACCCAGTGGGACGTCGAGCACGTCTTCCTCGCGCTCGTCCAGCTCAAAGACGGCGTCGCGCGCGACGTGCTCCAGGGCATGGGCGTCAACCCCGCCGCGCTCGCCGCGCGCCTGCAGGCGCACCTCGAACGCTCCCCGCGCGCCGGCTACGACGTCGTGCAGATCTACACCACCCCACGCATCGTGCGCATGCTCGAATCCGCCAACGCCGAGGCCGAACGCCTGCAAGACGAGTACGTCTCCGTCGAGCACCTGCTGATCGCGATCGCCGACGAGCGCGACGGCGAGACCGCCAAGCTGCTGCGCGAGTTCCAGATCACCAAGGAACGCGTGTACACCGCGCTGCAACAGGTGCGCGGCACCGCGCGCGTCTCCTCGCCCACCGCCGAGTCGCAGTACCAGGCGCTCGCGCGCTACTCCACCGACCTCACCCAGCTCGCGCGCGACGGCAAGCTCGACCCCACCATCGGCCGCGACGACGAGATCGCGCGCGTGATGCAGATCCTGAACCGGCGCACCAAGAACAACCCCGTACTGATCGGCGAAGCCGGCGTCGGCAAGACCGCTATCGTCGAAGGTCTCGCGCAACGCATCGTCGCCAACGATGTCCCCGAGCGCCTGCGCGACAAGCGCCTGCTCGCGCTCGACATCGGCCAGCTCGTCGCCGGCTCCAAGTTCCGCGGCGAGTTCGAAGAGCGCCTGCAGGCCGTCATGCGCGAAGTGCGCGACGCGCACGGCGAAGTGCTGCTGTTCATCGACGAGCTGCACCAGGTCGTCGGCGCCGGCGGCGCCGACGGCGCCATCGACGCCTCCACCATGATGAAGCCCGCGCTCGCGCGCGGTGAGCTGCACGTGATCGGCGCCACCACGCTGGAGGAGTACCGCAAGTATGTCGAGGCGGACCCCGCCCTCGAGCGCCGCTTCTCCCCCGTGTTCGTTGACGAGCCCACGCCCGAGGAAGCGATCGCCATCCTCCGCGGCCTGCGCACGAAGTACGAGCAGCACCACGGCCTGAAGATCTCGGACGAGGCCGTCGACGCCGCGGTCCGCCTGTCCGCGCGCTACCTCACCGAACGACAGCTCCCCGACAAGGCGATCGACCTCATCGACGAGGCCGCCTCACGCCACGTGATCCAAACCGAATCCGTCCCGCCCGAGATGCGCGATCTCAAGGACCGCCTCGACGCCGAGCAGCGCGCCCTCGACGCCGCCGCCCAGCGCGCCGACTACGAAGCAGCCGCGCGCATCAAACAGCGCGTGCTGCAACTCCAGGAGGACTACAGCGCGCGCCAGTCCGCGTGGCGCACCGAGCACCACGTCTCCGAAGACGTGAGCGAGCAGGACATCGCCGCGCTCATCGCGCAGATGACCGGCATCCCCGTCGACAAGATGCTCGAGGGCGAAGCCGACAAGCTGCTGCACATGGAAGAGGCGCTGCACCAGCGCGTCGTCGGCCAGGACGCCGCCATCAACGCGCTCGCGGACGCCATCCGCCGCGCCCGCTCCGGCCTCAAGGACCCGCGCCGCCCCATCGGCTCCTTCATCTTCCTCGGCCCCACCGGCGTCGGTAAGACCGAGCTCGCCAAGGCCCTCGCCGAGTACCTGTTCGACGACGACGACGCGCTCGTCCGCCTCGACATGTCCGAGTACCAGGAGCGCCACACCGTCGCGCGCCGCGTCGGCGCGCCCCCCGGCTACGTCGGCTACGAAGACGCCGGCACACTCACGGAGCGCGTCCGCCGCCGCCCCTACCAGGTCGTGCTGTTCGACGAGATCGAGAAGGCCCACCCGGACGTCTTCAACACACTGCTGCAAATCCTGGAGGACGGCCGCCTCACGGACGCGCACGGCCGCACCGCGGACTTCCGCAACACCGTGCTCATCCTCACGTCGAACCTTGGCACGGGCAGCGGCCCCACCGGTGGCCTCGGCTTCCTCGCGCGCGCCCGCTCCGACTCCGAGCGCGAGCAACGCCACCGCACCGTCGAAGACGCCCTCAAGCAGGCCTTCCGCCCCGAGTTCCTCAACCGCCTCGACGAGATCATCGTCTTCGAGCCGCTCACCGAGGCCGAGCTCACGCAAGTCGCCGACCTGCTGCTCAACGAAGTGCGCGCCCGCCTCGCCGAGCGCGAAATCGCCATCGACGTCAGCGCCGCCGCCCGCGAAGCGCTCGTCAAGGAGGGCTACGACCCCACCTACGGCGCCCGCCCGCTGCGCCGCACCATCCAGCGCCGCCTGGAGAACCCGCTCGCCAAACGCGTGCTCGCCGGCGACTTCCCCCCCGGCACCCGCGTCCACGTCGACCTCGACAGCGCGAGCGGCGACCTCACCTTCGCCCTCATCGAGGCCCGCGAGCAGGCCGCCGTGTAGCGCCGCCCGCAGGGCGCCGAGGCGGTTGGCCTCAGCGCCCTGCGAATCCCTGGCGGTGGCCGTCGCGTCGCGTGACTGTCCGGAACCGCAACTCCGCCGCGCACCCCGCTTGCCACTCTCAGAGCTTCGCCGCTGGCGCTTGCGCGCATGCGCCCCAACGGCGCGCCAGCGCCAGTCGGAGCGGGGGCTAGGGGGCGCAGCCCCCGTTCCGAGGGGTGGGCGGGCGGGTCCTATCCTCCTCTTCTGTCACGCTGCGCGACCATAACCACGCACCCTGCAACGCGTTCGTGTGCATCCCTTCACGATTCGTTGACACTGCCGAAAGCCACTGTTACGGTCAGCCGCGAACGCTCGGCGCTCCCACTTCGCGCCACGTCTCGGGTCGCCGACAGGCCCGCGGAAGGTGCCCACCACGTGAGCCCGCTGGACCAACTGTTCAGCAATTACCTCCCTGTGTTCCTCGGAACCGGCATCGGCGCAACCCTCATTATCTCGGCCCTGATCGGCTCGCGCCTGCTCGCGCCCTACTCCGAAGAGCGCAACAAAGGCACCACGTACGAGTGCGGCATGCTCCCCATCCGCCGCGCCTCCACCAACGTCGGCATGCGTTTCTACCTCTACGCCATCCTCTTCATCATCTTCGATGTCGAGGCCGTCTTCATCTTCCCGTGGGCCCTCTCCTACCTCACCGTCGGACCGCAGGCCTACTGGGAGATGGTCGTCTTCGTCGGCATCCTTGCCGTCGGCCTCGCCTACGCATGGAAGAAGGGAGCGCTCCGGTGGCAATAGACACCACGCGCACCGAGACCACCCCGCACGCGCCCCCCGCGCCCGCCCCCACGCCGGGCGCGCCGCCCCTGCCGGCGACTCCGTCGCCCTTCCTCCCGCACGAGCACCCCGCCGAGATCGGCGCCCTCACCCCCGTCCCGCTCGTCCCCGGCAAGGCGCTCTACCGCGCCGTCCTGCCCGGCATCCTGCAGATCCCCGCGGACGCCGTCATCGCCGCCGCGCGCAAGTCCTCGCTCTGGCCCATGACCTTCGGCCTCGCCTGCTGCGCCATCGAGATGATCGCCACCTACATGGCCCACTACGACCTCGACCGCTTCGGCATCGTGCCGTGGCCCTCCCCCCGCCAGTCGGACGTGATGATCGTGGCCGGCACCGTCACCAAGAAGATGGCCCCCGCCGTCAAGCTGCTCTACGAGCAGATGCCCAACCCCAAGTGGGTCATCTCCATGGGCGCCTGCGCTACCAACGGCGGCCCTTACACCCGCTACGACCGCGTGCTCCAGGGCGTCGACAAGATCATCCCCGTCGATGTCTACGTCCCCGGCTGCCCACCCCGTCCCGAGGCGCTGATCGATGCGTTCCTCGCCCTCCAGGACAAGATCATGGAGGAACGCGGGGCGGTGGGCCGGTGACGCAGGACGACGCCGCGGCCCCGAGCGCGGAAGCGCTGCTCGCCGCCAGCATCTGGCCCCAGGTCGACCGCGCCCTCGCGGGCGTGAGCGCGCGCCCGGAGCCCAGCGTCCGCGACGTGATCGTGCACATCCCCCCGGACCAGATCGTGCGCGGCCTGCGCGCCCTCAAACAGGACCGCGAGCTCGCCTTCGACTACCTGCGCTGCCTCACCTGCGTCGACAACGAGGACGACGGCATCGACGTCGTCTACCACCTCTACTCCATCGCCGGCAGGCACAACCTCACCGTCAAGACCCAGCTCCCCCCGGACGACCTCACCGTCGACACCGCCACCAGCGTCTGGCGCGCCGCCGACTGGTACGAGCGCGAAGCGCAGGAGATGTTCGGCGTGCGCTTCCGCGGCCACCCCGACCCCCGCAACCTGCTCATGCCCGAAGACATCACCGATAGCTTCCCCCTGCGCAAGGACCACCCGCTCGCCGAGATCGAAGTGCTGCAGGGTGAAGGCGTCGCCTACTCCGAGGAGCCCGCGTGACCGCTCCCTTCACGCACGAGCACGAGTTCGAGACCCAGGACCTCATGATCAACATGGGGCCCCAGCACCCGTCCACCCACGGCGTCTTCCGCATGGTCCTGCAGATCGATGGCGAAGTCGTGCGCGACGTCATCCCCTACATCGGCTACATGCACCGCGGCGGCGAGAAGCTCGCCGAGACCATGGACTTCCGCCAGGGCATCGGCTGGATGGACCGCACCGAGTACCTCGCCCAGCACAACGCCGAGCTCTCCTACGTCATGGCCGTCGAGGCCCTCGCGGAGCTCGAGGTCCCGGAACGCGCGCAGTGGATCCGCATGATCCTCTGCGAGCTGAACCGCCTCTCCAGCCACTTCATGTTCACCGGCGCCTTCGGCACCGACGCCGGCGTCTTCGGCACCGCCTTCGTCTACTCCTTCCGCGAGCGTGAAGTGATCCTCGACCTGTTCGAGGAGATCAGCGGCGACCGCCTCATGTACGCCTACTTCCGCCCCGGCGGCCTCGCCTGGGACGTCCCCGCCAACTTCGAGCGCCGCGTCGCCGAAGTGCTCAAGTCCACCAAACAGGGCATCAAGGACATGGACGGCCTGCTCACCGAGAACGAGATCTTCCGCGCGCGCACCGTCGACGTCGGCACGATCAGCGCCGCCGACGCCATCGACTGGGGCTGCACCGGCCCCGTGCTGCGCGCCTCCGGCGTCCCGCTCGACCTGCGCCGCACAGAGCCCTACCTCTACTACGACCAGGTCGACTTCGACGTCGTCACCGGCACCAACGGCGACGTGTACGACCGCTTCGTCGTGCGCGTCGAAGAGATGCGCCAGTCCGTGCGCATCATCGAGCAATGCATGGAGCGCCTGCGGCCCGGCCCCTTCCTCCCAGACCGCCTGCCCCGCATGCTGCGCACGCCACCCGGCGAGATCTACCTGCGCACCGAGGCCCCCCGCGGCGAATACGGCATCTACATGGTCAGCCGCGGCGGCAACCGCCCCTACCGCCTGAAGATCCGCTCCTCCTGCTTCGCCAACCTGCAGGCGCTCCGCGACATGACCATCGGCTCCTACGTCGCCGACGCCGTCGTCATCCTCGGCTCCCTCGACATCGTGCTGTGCGAGGTCGACCGATGAACCACGACCTCTTCGGCTTCGAGATCAACGTCTGGGCCGACGCCGCCGCGCGCCTCGGCCTGATCGTCAGCCTCATGACCGTCGTCGTCATGGGCCTCATCTACGGCGAACGCAAGGTCATCGCCCGCTTCCAGCAGCGCCTCGGCCCCACCCGCACCGGCCCCGCCGGCCTGCTCCAGTCCGTCGCCGACGCCCTCAAGCTCGTCGCCAAAGAAGACGTGCGCCCGAAGAGCGCGGACCCGTGGGTGTTCGAACTCGCCCCCTACTTCGTCTTCGTCCCCATCTTCCTCATGTTCGTCGCCGTCCCCTTCGCCTTCCACTGGGAGATCCGCGTCCTCGAGCTCGGCATCTTCTACGTGCTCGCCGTGTCCTCCGTGAACATCGTCGGCTGGGTCATGGCCGGCTGGGGCTCCGACAACCGCTACGCCATGCTCGGCGCGCTCCGCGCCGCCGCCCAGGCCATCTCCTACGAGCTCCCGCTCGTCATGTCCCTGATCGCCGTCGGCATGGTCGCCGACTCCTTCAACCTCACCGACATCGTGCGCGGCCAGGGCCAGGTCCCCAACATCGTCTGGCAGCCGCTCCCGTTCTTCATCTTCTTCGTCGCCATGCTCGCGGAGCTCAACCGCACCCCCTTCGACATCCCCGTCGGCGAGTCCGAGGTCGTCGGCGGCCCCTTCGTCGAGTACTCCGGCATCCGCTGGTCCATGTTCTTCCTCGCCGAGTACGCCGCGCTCTTCATCCTCGCGCTGCTCGGCGCCGCCATCTTCCTCGGCGGCTGGGCCTGGCCGCTCGGCGAGGAGTGGGGCCTGCCCTGGCAGCTCGCGCTCACCGCGATCAAGGCCGGCGCAATCATCTTCGCCATCTTCTGGGTGCGCGTGACGCTCCCGCGCCTGCGCATTGACCAGCTCATGGCCTTCAGCTGGAAGGTGCTGCTCCCCATCTCCTTCGTGCAGGTGCTCGCCAACGGCCTCGTGCTCGTCTACGAGCCCCCGCAACACATCGCCGACATCCTGCTCGCCGCGATCAGCGGCGCCGGACTCGTGCTCGTCGTGATGATCATGAACCGCAGCGTCGGCAAGCCGCGGCCGCGCCCCGTGCTCACCAACCGCGCCGCCGCCGCGACACCCCCCGCACGAAGTGAGGCCGCCCGATGAGAGGCTTGCTCAAGAGCATGGGCGTCACGCTCTCCGTGTTCGCCCGCAAACCCGTCACCCGCCAGTACCCGGAGACGCACCGCCCGCTCCCCGAGCGCGACCGCGCCTTCCCACTGCTGCTCTGGGACGAGAACCTCGACGAGCCGTTCTGCACCGGCTGCCACGCCTGCGAACGCGCCTGCCCCGTCGAGTGCATGACCGTGCTGATGAAAGACAACCCCGCCCACCGCAGCCAGGGCGGCACCTCCACGCGCCGCAAGATCATCGACAAATTCTGGATCGACTACGGCCGCTGCATGCGCTGCAACATCTGCGTCGAAGTCTGCAACTTCGACGCCATCGGCATGAACAACACCTGGCAAGGCCACGAGCAGTCCGTCTACGACCGCGCCGACCTCATCCAGGACCTCCCCCAGCTCCTCGCCGAGCACAAGGCCGGCGACGTCAAGCCCTGGATCGCACCCTAGTGCTCCGCCGCCTCCCGCTCCCCGCCCAGCTCGACCGCACGATCACGTCCGGCGGCCTGCTCGCGAGCATCGTCGCCGCGCCGTACGTGATCGTGCTCGGCGTGCTCTTCGCCGCCGGCCAGCTCTCCGGCCCGGAGTTCGTGTTCTGGCTCAACGCCGGCCTGATCATCGCCGGCGCGCTCGCCGCCGTGCTGCTGCGCCACATCGTGCACGCCGCGCTCGGCCTCGTCGTCGCCTCGCTCGGCGTCGCCGGCATCTTCCTGCTGCTCGCCTCGGAGTTCCTCGCGCTCGTGCAGGTGCTCGTCTACGGCGGCGGCGTCACCATCCTGCTGCTCTTCGGTCTCATGATGACCAACGCCACCGACGACCCCATCGTCACGGACGGCGCCCAGAAGCCCTTCGCCTTCGGCGCCGGCATCGTGCTCGCCGGCCTCTTCGTCGGCGCGATGCTGGATGCAGACTGGGGCGCCGCCAACTCCACCGTCGTCGGCTTCCGTGAGCTCGGCGTCCGCCTCTACCGCGACTTCGGCGTCCCCTTCGAGGTCGCCTCGCTCGTCCTGCTCGTCGCGCTCATCGGCGCGATCGCCATCGCGCGGCGCGAGCCCGCGCCCGGAGAGGAAGA
>CAMDBZ010000072.1 GCA_945889565.1 Thermoflexus hugenholtzii JAD2
AGCGTCGTCTTGCCGCTGCCGGTGCCCCCGGAGATCAGCACATTGAGGCGCGCGGTGATGCACGCCTGCAGGAACTCCGTCGCGTCCGGCGTCAGCGTACCCAGGCGGATCATGTCCTCCGCGCGCATGCGCTGGCGCGCGAACTTGCGCAGCGTGAGCTTGGCGCCGCCGGGCGACGCCGGTGGCACGACGACGTTCACGCGCGAGCCGTCCGGCAGCCGCGCGTCCACCATCGGTGACGCTTCATCGATGCGCCGGCCGAGCGGCGCGACGATGCGTTCGATCACGCGCATCAGGTGGTCTTCGTCGCGGAAGCCGTACGTGCTGCGGTAAATGCGGCCGGAGCACTCCACGAAGATGTGGTCCGGGGCGTTCACCATGATCTCGCTGACCGCGTCGTCACGCAGCAGCGGCTCGAGCACGCTGAACCCCAGCACCTCGTCGACGATCTCGCTGACCAGGCGTTCGCGGTACTCCTGGACGCCGCGCACCTCGTGCTGCGACAGCAGCTCGGTTGCCACCTCGCGCACGAGGCGATGCGAGCCCTCCGGGTCGAGCGCCTCCGGATCGAGCTCATCGATGAGCTGCTGGTGCACCGTCTCCTTGAGCCGCTCGAGCGCGGGCGGCAGCGGCGGCGGCTCCGACAGCCAGCGCATGAGCGGGCTGCCGGTCTGCTCGTCCTCCGGCACCTCCGCGGGCGGCACTGGGGCAGCCTCGTCGTCGAACGGGGGCGGCGGCTCGGCCGTCGGGGCGGCGCCAATGCGGCCGAAGCGTGTGCGCAGCATGTCTGCCATCGGAACGATCCTCTCGCGGTCTGCTTAGCGGAAGAACAGGCCACGCCGCTTGGGCGCGACTGGCTCTTCCAGCGGGCCCGCCCCGCTGAGGTAGGCGCCGAGCGCGAGCACGCGCTGCGCCATGCGCGCCTTGGGATTCGAGAGCACGATCGGCTCGCCGGACTGCGTCGACTCGGGGACCGCGCGGTCGTGCGGGAGCGTCCAGAAGACGTCGTAGCCCACAGTCCGCGCGACGTCGGAATCGGACACCGAGTTCGCGTTCGTGGCGTGGTTGACGATCAGCTTCAGGCGGTCCGCGTTGTAGCCGGAGTTGCGTAGCGTCGTGATCGCCAGGCGCGCGTCCTTGATGCTCGACATGTCCGCGCTCGTGACCAGCAGCACCGTTGTCGCCTCGTCCAGCGCGGCGGCGACCTGCGGGATGAACGCGCCGGGCGTGTCCACCACCACGAAGTCGAACTTGCGCGTGAGTTGCTTGAGCAACGCCGCGATCGCCTCTGGGTCCGGCTGCATGCCGACTTCCTCGGCGTGGCGCGCGGCCAGCACGTGCACGCCCGCCGGGTGCAGCGACAGGAACTGCTCGACGGGTGGCAGCTCGCCTTCCTTGAAGGCGCGCAGCAGGTCGCGCATCGTGCGCTCGGGCTCCATGCCCATGATCACGGCCACGTCGCCGAAGTCCGCGTCGACGTCCACGAGCACGACGCTGCCGTGCGTTTGCTGGCGGATGGCGATCGCGAGGTTGGTCGCGAGCGTCGTCTTGCCCACGCCGCCCTTCGGACCGAACACGGTGATCACCGTGCCGCCGGCGAGCTGCGACGGTCGCATCACCTGCGAGCCATCCTCGCCCTCGATGAAGTCGGCGGGGTTCGGCTTGGCGAGGTGGCGCGCGCGCGCCGTGGTCAGCACGTCCTCGAGCGACGACGACGTCGGCGGGCTGACGATGTAGCCGCGCGCGCCGGCGAGCATCGCCTTGCGCGCGGTTTCGCCGTCCGAGCGGCGCGAGATCACGATCGGCGTGGCCAGCGGCGCCGCCTCCTGCAAGACCTCGAGCGTGCGGAAGGCGAGGGCCAGCGGCTCCTCGATGTGCACGAGCAGGATGTCCGGCTGCAGCTCGCCCGCGAGCCGCGCCGCCTCGACGCCGTAGTTCGCTTCGCCGACGACGGCGAACGGCATGTTGCTGATCAGCTGCTTGAGCAGCGCACGATGGTCGTAGTTCGTATCGACGAGCAGGATCGGCGGATTGCGCCCCATGAGAAGAACCCCCCCGAGTTAGCTACCGAGCTGCTTGAGCGGACGTCACGTCGCCACGGTGACGCAGCGCCAGCCTGAGCTTGCCCACTTCATCCACCTGGACCAGCCGCTGCGCCTCCTGCAGCGTGACTGCGAGCGTGATCGTCGTATCGAGGCCCTTCGGGTTCGACCGACTGGCCGCCGTGTCGGCGGGCGCGTCGCCCGCCGGGCGGGTGGCCGCACCGGTGATCGTGCCGGACACCGCGAGCACCAGGATGTCGTTCAGCACGATCTGCGCGTCGTCGCGCGCTTCCTTCGTCACCACACCGAGCACGTCGACGCGGTCCCCGGGCGCGATGAAGCCGCCCGTGCTGATCACGTCGCTGACCGCGACCGAGATCGCGACGCGACCCTCAGGAATCACCGCGGCGAGCACGCTGCCGGGCGGCGTGTCGGTGAGGTAGGAGCGGCGCACCGGCTGGCTCTTCACGAGCGGCGCGTTGGCGTACTTGCCCTGGACGTCCTGCGTGTTGCGCAGCGCGTCGACGGGGAGCGCGCCCTTCGCGAACTTTTCGACCACGAACTCGGACGGCTGCAGCGCCTGCCCGATCTCCATCGAGCGCGTGGGCACGAGTGCCTGCTCGGTGGCTTTCGAGCCGCCGTCGCCGTTGCCGACGAGCGCGAAGAACGTCGCCGCGCCGCCGATCAGCGCGAACAGTACCGAGAACAGCATCGAACGTCGACGCATGGTGTCCCCCCTCCGTCATTCCTGCGAGCCGCCTACCCTGGCGTCCCGCCCCTCACTCGAGCCGCATCACTCCAAGCGCATCGTCGTGTCGCCGTGCACGGTCACGCTGTTGCACGAAGGCCAACATCCTGGCCCGCCGAAGAACACGCCGATGAGCGGCGTGACGATCGCGACGGGGTAGGACACCTCGACGCGAAACTGCTGCCCGGATGCGTACGGCCCGAGCGGGAAATCGACGATCGCGCTGCCGGCATCGAGCCCGGCGAGCGAGTTCGTGACTGCCGCGTCCACCTGCGTGGGGCAGTTCACCGCGTCACGCACGCAGCTAACCGCGCCCACGCGCGCGCCCTCGCGCGACGCCTGCGTGACGATCGACCACGCGTTGATCGCCCGCCCGAACTCGAGCGACCCGAACACGATCAGCAGGAGCACGGGCAGCACGAGCGCGGTCTCGACGATCGCCTGACCGCGCTCGTTGCTGCAACGTGCCCACCATCGGCGAATGCGCGCGCTCATGGCCACCTGGCCACTGCGTCCTGCCACAGCGCGAGCATGGCGGGCCCGACCAGCGCCGCCCCCGCCGCCGCGACGAGCGAAGCCAGCGCAAGGATCAGCGCTGTCTCGGCCATGGTCTGGCCTGCGTCGTCTCGGGCAGCGGGGCGGTGCATCGCCGGTTGGTTCACGGGTTGTTACGCCCCGGTCATGCCGGCGACGACGCCGTTGAACGCGGCCTGCACCTCAGTGCCCAGCGCGGTGACGGCGGCGATGGCGAGCACAGCGATGAGGGCGAGGATCAGTGCGTACTCAGCCATCGTCTGGCCGTCCTCCTCGGCGCGCGCCTTGCGCACGTAGAGGCTGGTGAGCGCGCGGGTCATGAGCTTGGTCATTGGCGAAGGTCCTCCTCGGGTGGGGCGGGTGACGCTCGCGTCGGCCCCTCGTGACGCTGGGTACGGACTGGGTGTGGCGGTCCTCGTGCTGTCTGTCGCCCGCTTCCTCCTTCGCCCCGCGCCAGGGCTGTCCGGGCCGCGAGTCGGGGAAGCCCCCGAGGTGCGCGGCGTTGGCTTCCGAGGGTGAAGACAGCGGGAACCCCGCATCCTTACAGCCGGGCACCCTGCCAAGGGCCCCCCGCCCCGCTTTTACAGGGATTACCGATACCGACCCCCCTGCCCGAGGGGTGACCCTGCCTGTGGTCCGGCAACACCCTCACGCAGGGCGAGGTGTGCCACCCGGACCGAGGCAGGCGGCGGGATATGGTCCATGCACTGCGTTCCCTCGAGCTCCCCTCGGAGCCGCTCGTCGAGACGGCCGAGCTCGACCCCACGCTCGGTTGGATCGAGCGCGCCCAGGCCGGCGATGAGGCCGCGTTCGCGGAGCTCGTGCAGCGGTTCGAGCGGCCGATCTACGGCTTCGTGCTCGGCCTCGTGCGCAACACGGACGACGCGCGCGACCTCATGCAAGAGGTATGGATGCGCGTCGCGCGCCACCTCCCGCAGCTGCGAGAGCCCGCGCGCTTCACGCCGTGGCTGTACCGCATCGCGCGCAACTGCTGCATGGACTTCCTGCAGGCGCGCAAGACACGCATGTACGCCACGCTCTCGCCCGGCGACGGCGAAGACGACGAGCCGCGGTTCGACCCGCCCGACCTCAACGCCGAAGCGCCCGACCAGCACGTCGTCTCGCTCGATGAGCGGCGCAAGGTCTGGGAGGCGTTGGGTAGCCTCTCCGAGCGCGATCGCACCGCCCTCTTCCTGCGCGAGTTCGAAGAGCTGCCCTACGCCGAGATCGGGCGGGTGCTGAGCATCACCCCGAACGCCGCCGAGGTGCGCGTGTTCCGCGCCCGCGAGCGCTTCCGCCGCCAGTTCTCCCGCGTGGAGGCAGCCGTCCCGAGCTGCAACGTGGGGCCGCTGCAGCTCTCCGCGCTCGTCGATGGCGAGCTCAGCCGCGCCGCGCGCACCATGCTGCAGCGCCACGTCGACGACTGCGCCGACTGCACGAGCCGCCTGGAGCAGATGCACACCGGCCGCCGCATGTACGGCGGACTGAGCGAGGTCGACGGTGACGCGCCGCGGGCGCTGACGGCCCCGCGCTAGCGCCACCGCTACCTCGTCACGAGGTACTCGAACCCGCGCCGCAGTCCGTCGCGACCGGCCGGCCCGGCTGCAGCGTCGGCGGGCCCGTGGCGGCGCGTCGGCGCCCGGCTGGCTGCGGGTGCGTGCCAAAGGGCAAGAGAATGCCGCCGACGGTGGCGGGTTCCGTCGGCGGCCAGACCGCTGTTACCGCTGCGTATCGCTACGCCGCGTCCAGCTCCTGGAGGACGGCGCGCAGGTGCTCCACGTCGCCGTAGAGCGTCGCCGAGATGTCGATGAGCACGTCGTCGAGCGCGTCGGTTTCCGCGTCGGACTGCTCCAACGCAAGCCGCGAACGCAGCGAGGTGACGAGGATGCCGACGGCGACGAGGTCCTGCATGACGCCGTCGCGAATCTGCTCCACCAGCCGCTGCCGCGGATGCAGCACCGTGGGCCTCGTGCCCGCGATCTCCACCGCCATCGCCGCTCTCCTTGCCGAATGGCCCTACGTACCGGTTGCTGTGAATGAGACCCGGCCGCCCGGAGCTTTCTTACACGGGCCCATGGCGGGGTTCTCCCTGATGTGGGCGGCGGGCAACCCTGAGGCGCGCCCGCGACCGCCGAGCGCGGGCGTATCCTGAGCGGATGCAGCGCCGCGCGCCCCGCGCCCCACTCGCCAGCCCCGAGCTCGACACAGCGCCCGCCGAGGCGCCGCGCGCGACCCTCGTCGCGGCGGCCGCTCGCGACGGCGTCGGCGCCCCGCCAGAGCGTCCCGCCGGCGCCCTTGGCGCGCTCACCGTGCCGCGCTACCGCCGCTACTGGCTCGGCTCGCTCGCCTCGGTGGCTGCGATTCAGCTGGCGGCGCTGGGCGAGGGGTGGCTGATCGTCGACGAGCTGGGCGGGTCGCCGCGGGTGCTCGGCACGCTCGGCGCCGCCACCGCCGTGCCGACGATCCTCGTGAACCTGTTCGGTGGCGTGCTTGCGGACCGCGTGAACCGCCGCGTGGTGATGGCAGGCACCTCGTTATGCTCGGCCGCGCTGCTGCTCACGCTGACGATACTCGACGTAACGAACACGGTGCAGATCTGGCACGTGATCGCGGTCGCGGCGCTGATGGGCGTGATCTTCGGCATCGACAACCCGGCGCGGAACGCGTTCTTCCCGGACCTCATCGAGCGGCGCTTCATCCAGAGCGCCGTCGCGCTCAACGCCATCATGTGGCAGGCGACGCGCATCGTGGCGCCGATGATCGGCGGGGTGCTCGTGTCGCTGGCGGGGACCGCCGTCGTATTCGCGCTCGGCACGGTCGGGTTCGCGCTGATGCTGCCGGTGCTGCTCACGCTGCGCGTCGCCGAGACGCGCCCCGAGCGCAGCCGCGACGTGCTCGCGGACCTCGCGGGCGGGGTGCGCTTCATCGCGGCGCATCGGCTGTTCGCGTTGCTGATCCTGCTCTCGTACTCGCACATGTTCTTCGGGCTGCAGTACTTCCAGCTGATGCCGCTCGTCGCGAAGACCTTCGACCGCGGGCCGGGCGGCTTCGGCACGCTGCTCACGATGATCGGCGTGGGCGCCGTTACCGGCACCGCGATCACGCTGCGCCTGCAGCGCTTCCGGCACCAGGGGCGGCTGCTGCTCAGCGCGCTCTTCGCCACGGAGCTGCTGATCTGCGCCTTCGCGCTCGCGCCCCGCTACGAGCTCGCGCTCGGCCTGCTGCTCGTCGCCTCGATCTGCAACGCGATCTTCCTGATCGTCTCGATGACCACGTTGCAGCTCCGCGTCCCGGACGCGATGCGCGGGCGCGTGATGGGCATCCACGGCATCACGTTCTCGATGGCGATGCTGGGCGGGCTGCTCGGCGGCGAGATCGCGGAGCTCTCGAACGTGCGCGTCGCGCTGTTCTCCGGAGCCGCGCTGATGGCCGTCGTGGTCGCGGCCGTCGCGCTCACGCAGCGCGAGCTGCGCGAGCTGCGCAACGACGCGGCCGCCGTCGCCGCCTGAGCGCTCGCCCGCCTACGGCGCGCTCTGCACGGTGCGGATGCCGGTGTCGTACGCGACGTCGACGGTGATGTAGCGGTCCGCCGGCACCAGCACCAGCACCGAGCTCGCGCGCGGCAGGATCGCGCCGGGCGGGCTCAGCGGCACGAGCGTGTACGCGCCGGCCGGCAGTCCGATGCGGTAGCGCCCATCGATGCCGGAAACCGTGCGCGCGACCTCGCGCCCGTTGCCATCGAGGAACACCAGCGTCGCCTGGTACGGGCGGTCCGGGCACGGCAGCAGCGGCGTAATGACCGGGCAGAGCGGCCCGAGCGTGACTGTGCCCTGCACGCCGCCCCCGCCGGGCCGCGGCTGGCAGCGCCCGAGCAACGGCGTGCCGTACGGGATGAAGTCGTTCGGCAGCGCCGCCATGAACGGCGCGTTCACCGCGCCGACGGCGGTCCCCGGCACGAAGATCAGGAACTGCCCGCCGCGCGTGATCCAGAACGCCACCTGGGCGATGTCGCAGCCGGACGCCGTGACGAGCTGCTGGTAGCTCCCGCCGCCGAACACCACGAGCCCGAAGCCGCCGTCCGGCGGCACGCTGCCGCTGATGATCGTCCCGGTCGGGTTCGGCACGCCGAGGGCTGGCGTGGGCGTCGGCGTCTGCGCGGCCACCCCGGCCGGCAACGCCGCGGCGAGCGCGAGCAGGCAGGCGAGCACGGCGAAGTGGGCGTGGCGCATGGCGGCCTCCATCGAGCGCGAACGACGCTGTCGATGAGACGCTGAGCGCCGGCCCGCGGTTCCCGCGCTCAGCGCGGGGGTGCCGCCGGCTGCGAGGCGCGGCCCGCGACGCTCGCGACCGCCTCGCCGAACAGCGCGATCGCGGCGCGCAGCTGCTCCGGCGGCAGCGCCGAGTACACGAGGCGTATCTCGCGCCGCCCGCCGCCGTTCGCGTAGTAGCCGCGGCCCGGCGTGACAGCCACCCCGCGCTGCTGCGCCGCCTGCACCACCTGCTCCGCCTCCAGCCCCTCGGCGAGGTGCAGCCAGAGGAAGAAGCCTCCCGCCGGCAACTCGCAGCGCGCGAGCTCGCCGCAGTGCTCCTGCACTGCGGCGCTGGCCACGTCGCGCCGCTCGCGGTAGATCGCGCGCAGCTGCGCGACGTGCGGGTCGTAGGCGCCGCTGCGCAGGTACTCGTGCACCGTCCGCTGCACGAGCGG